>NZ_JAUHJF010000008.1:0-235000 GCF_032380995.1 Bradyrhizobium sp. SZCCHNR2028
TGTTGTACATGGACGGCGAATACCAGGCCGCGGTCTCCGCGCCCTGCTGCTTGGACAGGTCGACGCCAAATTTGTTGGACTTCGGATCGAAGCCACCCTGCTTGTTGATCGCCCAGGTGTAGGCTTTGTAGCCGCATCCGACGATACAGTAGTGGCAGGTGACGTTGTGCTCCTTGGCATCCGCCGGGATGATCGGGAGGCGGTCGGTCTGGCGCTTATAGGTCATGTTGTCCCTCCCTCACAGAACGTTGGAAAGCCGGCCGTACAGGAGCTCGTCCACACCGTCGGCGTAGATGTCGCCCTTGCCGTCGATCCGGAGCTGGTATTGCGCGAGGTTCTGGGTGGCGTGACCCCAGATCTGCTGTCCTCCCTTTTCGACGTCGTAGCGTCCATAGTGACCGGGGCAGCTCAGCGACCTATCCTCCTTCGAGTAGCTCAGAGGGAAGCCCTTGTGCGGGCACACGGTCGAGAACCCAACGATATCGCCGTCGGGACCAATTCCGCCCTCCACGCGGGTGCCGAGCTTGATCAGCACGCCCGGCGCGTCCGCATCCGGATACGCCACGTCCATGGGCTCATTCGTTTTGAGCTGAGACACGTTGGCCAGGCGGCTCGATGGATAGGCGACGCGGGCTTGGGACGGGGCAGCCTGAGCGGGCGTCGACATCGCGCTCGCGGCCACGGCGCCGGCGGCGGCCACCGTTGCGCCGCTTAGAAATCGGCGCCTGCCGGCGTCGACCATCAGATCGCACTTTTTCATGAGGGCTTCTCCCGGGTGATGCGCGGATCATTGGGCTGATCCGTTCATCTCTGGACTTCAATTCCCGGGCCAGAAGCGCGAACGGTCTAAGTTCTTGAAGTCTCTAGGACGCGCTGCAGCAAGCCGTCCAATTATCCGAACGTTCACAAAGCGAGATGTTCAGAATACTGAACGTCTCAGACCGCGTTGATGCCGAAACGGCGCATGCGATCCCACAGCGTGGTTCGCGAGACGCCGAGCAGCTTCGCCGCTTCGGCGATCTGCCCGCCCGTATCCTTGAGCGCGCGCTCGATCTCCTGTTGTTCCGCGGCGTCACGCGCCTCGGCGAGCGATCTTCCGGACGGCTGGCTCGCGCTGCGCATCGTCTCGGGAAACAGATCGACCGGCATAAGCCATGGGCCCGTCGCCAACGCGACCGCCCTGTCGAGCCGATTCCGCAGCTCGCGCACGTTGCCGGGCCAGGGGTGAGCCAGAGCGGCACTTTCGGCGCCGCTACTCAGTCCGCGCAGGTCCGGATTTGCGCTGGCAAGTTCGGTGAAGAACCGATGTATGAGAAGCTGAACGTCTTCCGGCCGCTCGCGAAGCGGCGGAATAGCGACCGCGACGACGTTGATGCGGTAGTACAGGTCTTCGCGAAATCGCCCCGCAGCGACTTCCGCCGCGAGATCCCGGTTGGTGGCGCAAACGACGCGCGCCCGGAACGGGACGATGGCTTCGCCGCCCAGGCGGTAGAAGCGGCGCTCGTCGAGCAGCCGAAGCAGCTTTGCCTGAAGTTGCAGTGGCAGCTCGGCGACCTCGTCGAGAAAGAGGGTCCCGGATTGGGCACGCTCCGCATACCCGAGGTGCCTGCTGTTGGCGCCCGTGAAAGCGCCTTTCTCGTGTCCGAAGACCTCGCTCTCGAGCAGATTGTCCGGGATGGCGGCGCAGTTGACTGCCACGAATGGCCGGGAAGCGGCATCCGAAACGTTGTGGAGGTGGCGTGCGCAGACCTCCTTGCCAGAGCCGGTCTCGCCGGTGAACAGCACAGGCGTATTGCGGCCGGCCATGCGGGCGAGCAGTTCCTCGATGCGGCGCATCTGCTGCGACAGTCCCAATACGCCGTCCGGAACCGCCGGCCTACGGCCGATCAGAGCGCGGGCGCGCGATATCAGATCGTCGAGTTCGAATGGCTTGGTCACGTAGTCGCCCGCGCCGGCCCTGATGAGAGCCACCGCATGGTCGATCTGGCCGTATGCGGTCATGAACAGAAACGGCGGGGCGGCACTTTCGCCGCTCACTTTCCGGAAGATGTCCTCACCCGACATGTCCGGCAAACGGATGTCACAGATGACAAGATCGGGGGCACCTCGCCTCAGGCCCGCGAGAGCTTCCTGGCCGCTGCGCCACCACTCGACCTTGCAGCCTTCCAGCTCCAGGTACTGGTTGAGGGATTCTCCCATGATCGGATCGTCTTCGATCACAGCGATGGACACTGCCTCAGGCAACATTGCGCTGCTCCTTCCCCGAGCCATCGGGTATCGCTACGGAGATCGCCGTTCCGCCGCCGGCCGGATACTCGACTCGGATGGAGCCGCCGACTTCCAGAACGAGACGCCGAATGATCCAAAGGCCAAGGCCGGGCTCTCCGGGCCGCGGCGCGGCATCCGCTTCACGGCTTTCGAGGTAGCTGACCCTATCCTGGTCGAGTCCGGCGCCTTCGTCGCTCACTGTCAGGACTAGGCTGCCGTCCACCAGTCCCGCTTCGAATGCGATACGGCCGGCGGGCGCGCTTGCTTGGCACGCGTTGAGCAGCAGATTAAGCGCGGCCTGACGGACGGCATTCGCTCTGACGGGAATCTCGCCGGGAAGCTCGTTCGCCCACGACAGCGAAAGGTTTCTGCGATCGAGCTCGGGACCGATCAGAAGACGCAGGTCCTCGATGTCGCTTGGCTTGAGCGGACGCATCGCGGTGTCGACACGGTGGGTCACCAATGCGGACCTCACGACGTCGCGGATGCCCGCGAGCCCCCGCTCGAGAAGAGAGAGTGCACGCTCCCGAACCCCGAGCTGATGGCCATGTCGCCGGAGCGTCTCGATCGCGTTGAACATGCCTCCCAGGGGATTGTTGATTTCGTGGGCCATCCCGGAGGCAAGACGGCCGAGGCTAGTGAGGCGTTGCTCTTCGGCGACGCGAGCAGCCAGCGCCTCACGCTCGTTCCATGATCGCACCATCATGTTGTAGTGTCTGAATAGGCGACCGAACTCCGAACTGGGCGGTCCGACATCCTCATCTGCGATGCACAGCAGTTCGCCGGACTGCCCCCGCCTGAAATGCGTGGTCAAGAGCTGCACCGGTCGCAGCATTCTGCGCACCGCGATGAAGCCGACCGCCGCGACGAGCATAGTGATGGCGATATTGGTCGCGACCAACGTCCAGAGCACGTCCCGCCGCTCCTTGAATCGAGCGCCGACGTCGAATTGGGTGTAGATCACCCCGATGCGACGCCCCTGATCGAGCAGCACGCGGCGGACGCCGGCACGCTCGGCCTGCTCGTCAAGCCAGCTATCGTTTGCGTCCGCAAACCGATCGACGATCGACTTCGGCACGGGTGCAAAGGCCGGCACGGTACGGGGATCGAAGGAAGCCAGGACGATGCCGTCGGGTTCCGCCACCACCGTCTCGAGAATTGTCAAGCCGCGGTACAGTGAACGAGCGCGGTCGAGATTGTCGAACGTCTCCCAGGCGTCCCCACGGATCACCCCAGGCATCACCGACGACGAAAGCCCGTCCAGGTAGGCGGCGGTCAATTCCCGGAAATGGCGATCCTGGGTTTCGGCGAGCCTCTTGAGCACCTGATCTGTGAGCACCACCCCGATGGCGACCATGAGCAGCGCCACAAGCGCAGGGACCTTGATCACGACCGGCAGATTCGATCTCAGGTCGAAGCGAGCGCTCATCCGAGGCTCCGAACATAGTTCATCTTCGCCCCAATTGTGTCGAACAGGGATGGATCGCTTCTCGTGAATCCGTCGAGATGCAGCATCTGCAGCACTCGACGGGCCTCCGGATCGGAGGACATCCCGACGAATGCGGCGGCCAGGTCATCGACCGAAAGCCCGCTCGGGCGGTTCTTTCCGCACGCCACCGGCGGAAATCCTAGCCATTCCGATTGTCGCAACACGCGAGTTGGAGCCGTCAAATCGGGCTCTACGATGCTGAGGACTTCCCACACGTAGCCATCGACGGATCCGCTATCCGCCAGCCCGGAGGCGACTGCGCGGACGACGTTGCGATGACCATAGGTGAAGAAGTGATGCCTGAAGAAATCCTCCGGCTTGGTGTGCATATCGGTCAGAAGGGCGCGAGTGACGAGGAAGCCGGAATTGCTGTCGGGATCGGAGAACGCGTGCGTGTCGCCTTTCAGATCGGGAAAGGACTCGGCCTTACGGCGGGCATCGACGATCACGTAGGACTGGTACAGCGGCCGGCCATTCCACACCGGGACCGCGACAAGTTCGAGCTGCTCGCGGAACTGAACGTAGGGATAGCCGCAGATCCAGGCCGCATCGATTTGTCCGTTCACCAGAAGAAGCGTGATTTCCTGGTAAGTTCGGCGCGTGAGGATCTGGACTTCCCTGCTCCAAATGCGCTCAAGATAAGAGCGAAGTGTCGCCAACAGCTCCAGGTCGGAAGTCAGAAGCACGGGCGTGAGCCCAATCTGCACCGGCCGCGGATCAGCCGCTACGGCGCGTCTGCCCTTAAGAGCAATCGTACTCGCCGCTAGTCCGGATAGGACTGCGCGCCTCGTGACTCGCGTTCTATTCGCATGTGATGCAGGGGCCTGCCTTTGACGCAAACCCATGGCGATCCCTCCTAGAGCATCGTCGCCCCTTTTTTCTTAGAGAGTATCGAATGGCGTCTGGCGCGGCAACGAATATGACAGGCATGTGACGGTGAGGTATTGAGATAGCTCAAGCAACAGCTCACCGGCGCGCGTCTCAAGGACCTGCGGGAGCTCAGCGCCACTCTGTGGTTGACAGAGTACTGTAATATCCATAAGTCTAGAAATATGGATAATGAAGAAGCGGTCTTGGCGCTCGCCGCGCTCGCTCAGCCCACTCGGCTGAACGCATTTCGTATTCTGGCAAGTCATGAGCCGGAGGGTCTGTCGGCCGGAGAGCTTGCTCGCGCCCTGGAAGTCCCCCAGAACACGCTCTCGGCGCACCTTTCGATCCTTTCCCGGGCGGACCTGGTCACCTCGGAGCGCCACAGCCGGTCGATCATCTATCGCGCGAATCTTGCCGAATTCCAGAAGGTGGCGCTGTTTCTGCTGCAGGACTGCTGCGGCGGCCGGCCGGAAGTCTGCGCACCATTGATTGAAAGCCTTGCGCCTTGCTGTCCTCCGAAAAAGAAAAGGGAGCGAAGCCGTGTCTGATCACCTCTACAACGTTATCTTCCTCTGCACCGGCAACTCTGCCCGTTCAATCATGGCGGAATCGATCCTGCGAAAGGATGCCGGCGGCCGCTTCCGAGCGTTCTCGGCAGGCAGCACGCCGAAGGGCGCGGTCAACCCGCTGGCGCTACGCACTCTCCAAAGCCTGGACTATCCGACCGACGGCTTGCGCTCGAAGAGCTGGCTCGAGTTCGCCGCCCCCGATGCACCCGTCATGGATTTCGTCTTCACGGTCTGCGACAACGCCGCCGGTGAGACCTGTCCGGTGTGGCCTGGACAGCCGATGACCGCTCACTGGGGCATCGAGGATCCCGCCGCAGTCGAAGGTACTGATCTCCAGAAGGAGGCGGCATTCGTGACCGCCTTCCGGTACCTGAAGAATCGCATCGGTACCTTCACCAATCTTCCTCTGCGCAGCATCGACAAACTGTCGCTCGGCACCAAGTTGCGCGAGATCGGCCGGTCGGAAGGCGCGAGTTCATCCCGCAACGATGTGGCCTGACACATGAGCATCTTCGAACGTTACCTCACACTTTGGGTTGCCCTCTGCATCGTCGCCGGCGTCGTGCTCGGCCACTTCATGCCTAGCTTCTTCGGAGTGGTTGCAGCCGCGGAAGTGGCCAAGGTCAATTTGCCGGTGGCAGTCCTGATCTGGCTGATGATCGTGCCGATGCTGCTGAAGATCGACTTCGGTGCTTTGAGCCAGGTCCGAGAGCACTGGCGCGGCGTGGGGGTTACCCTGTTCATCAATTGGGCCGTCAAACCGTTCTCGATGGCGCTTCTCGGCTCCTTCTTCATCGGCAACGTGTTCGCGCCGATGCTGCCGTCCGCGCAGATCCCATCCTACATCGCGGGTCTGATCCTGCTCGCAGCCGCTCCTTGCACCGCGATGGTGTTCGTCTGGTCGAACCTGTGCGAAGGAGAGCCTCACTACACGCTCAGCCAGGTCGCATTGAATGACGTGATCATGGTCTTCCTGTTCGCGCCGCTGGTGGGGCTTCTGCTCGGTGTAGCCTCCATCAGCGTTCCCTGGGCGACGCTTCTGCTCTCGGTCGTCCTGTACATCGTTGTGCCGGTCGTCGTAGCGCAGGCCTGGAGGACGTCCCTTCTCGCCGCTGGCGGTGGTGCCTTCGAGCGGACCATGCGGAGGCTGCAGCCATTGTCGCTTGTTGCTCTGCTGGCGACGCTAGTTCTGCTGTTCGGTTTCCAGGGTGAGCAGATCGTCAAGCAGCCGGTCGTGATTGCGATCCTCGCCGTGCCGATTCTGATCCAGGTCTATCTCAACGCCGGTCTCGCCTACTGGCTGAGCCGGCGCTTCGGCGTCGCCTGGTGTGTCGCTGCACCTGCGGCGCTGATCGGCGCCAGCAACTTTTTCGAGCTCGCGGTTGCTGCTGCCATCAGCCTGTTCGGACTAGACTCCGGAGCTGCGCTCGCGACCGTGGTGGGCGTGCTGGTCGAAGTGCCCGTGATGCTGTCGGTGGTCCGCATCGTGAGGGCGACTCGCGGCTGGTATGAATCCGGAGCGAATGCGGCCAAGCCCGCGATGGAGGTTCACAGATGACCATTACGATCTACCACAATTCAGATTGCGGTACGTCCCGCAACACGCTCGCGATGATCCGGCAGAGCGGCATCGAGCCTGAGATCATCGAGTACCTCAAGACGCCGCCGTCGCGCGATAAGCTCCAGGAGCTCATCACCATCATGGGAATTCCGGTTCGCGACCTGTTGCGCGAGAAGGGAACGCCCTACAAAGAACTCGGCCTCGGCGATCCGAAGTGGACCGACGACGAACTGCTGGATTTCATGATCGCGCACCCGATCCTGATCAATCGCCCGATCGTCGTCACGCCGAAGGGCGTCCGGTTGTGCAGACCGTCGGAAGCGGTCATCGATCTCCTTAACGGCCCGTTCGGGCGGTTCGTCAAGGAGGATGGCGAGGTCATCGAGCCCAGATGAGCCGGTACAACGACCGCATTAGATCGCTCGGTCGAAGGCGATGCGGGGCGCAGTGTCCGACGGCTTAAGCGCCAGAGGGCCGGCCTCAGGCGTGCCCGGAACACACCATCGATACCTATTTTGTTGTTGCCTCGTAGCCCGTTGGTCACTCCCATCCGTTGATCCATCGCAACAGAGGAGCTCGCGGCGTTGCTATTGAATCTCCGCAGGTATCCCATCGCAAAGCGATGCAACGATGCGGTCATTTTGAACGCAATGCTCGTCGCACCCATCGGACTGACGGCAATTGCATGACTGCAGCGTCTGCAGGACAGCTTATTATGTCTCACTTTCGCGCGCTGAACGCCCCGACGCCGTATCTGTTTTTCACCGGGAAGGGTGGTGTCGGTAAGACGTCGCTTGCATGTGCCACCGCTGTTGGCCTCGCCGACCGTGGACTACGCGTTCTTCTCGTCAGTACCGACCCGGCGTCGAACCTGGACGAGATGCTCGAAGTCACTTTGACTGATCGCCCAGCGCCGGTGGCAAACGTGGCCGGACTTTCGGCGATGAATATCGATCCCGAAGCTGCTGCCGAGAGCTATCGCACCCGGGTCCTCGAACAGCTCGGACCGGAAGTCACCGCCGGTGAGCGGTCGACTGTGCGCGAGCAGCTCTCCGGAGCTTGCACCACCGAAATAGCCGCCTTCGACGAGTTCGTGGGACTGCTGGACGGCGATATGGCAGGATTCGATCACATCATATTCGATACGGCCCCGACCGGCCACACTCTACGGCTGCTCAGCCTGCCAAAGGCATGGACCGGCTTTCTCAAGGACAATGACCGAGGAGCGTCCTGCCTCGGGCCGCATTCAGGCTTGAAGATGCAGGAGGACCGCTTTCGCAAGGCGCTCGCGGCATTAGGCGATTCCGAGCGAACCACTATCGTTCTCGTCACCCGCGCCGACAAGGGGGCCATCCGTGAGGCGGCCAGAACATCGGGCGAACTCGATGCGCTCAATCTCTCGAACCAGCTCCTCATGGTGAACGGGCGCTTCCACGCGGCGGATCGAACTGACGTCGTCGCGACTGCCCTTGAGCGGGATCAGGACGAGGCACTAGCGGCAATGCCTGCGTCGCTCACGAAACTTCCGCGAGACGAAATCCCGTTGCTTGGTTTCGACATCGTGGGTCTGACGGCTCTGAGGGCGCTTCTGTCGTCCTCCAGCCAGCCTTCAGTTGCTGCGAGCATGCCGAACCTGGAACCGGTTGACCTGCCGGGCCTGGACCGGTTGGTCGATGACATCGCGCGGGATAAGCACGGCCTCATCATGGTCATGGGCAAGGGCGGCGTCGGAAAGACGACGATTGCTGCCGCCATTGCCGTGGGATTGGCCAAGCGGGGTCATGCCGTCCACCTCAGCACCACCGATCCCGCAGCTCATGTCGCTTTCGTGGTCGATGGCGCCATGCCTGGCCTCACCGTTGACCGGATCGACCCTCGGGTCGAGACGGAGCGGTATGTCGCGAAAATCCTGGCAAGTCGGGGTCGTGATCTGGACGAGCAAGGCAAAGCTCTGCTGCTCGAAGACCTCGCTTCGCCATGTACCGAGGAAGTCGCCGTCTTCCATGCCTTCTCGCACATTGTTGCGGAGGCCCGTAGCGACTTCGTCGTGCTCGATACGGCGCCCACGGGCCACACGCTACTCCTGCTGGATGCGACCGGGGCCTATCATCGCCAGATGACAAGCCAACTTGCGCCAAGCGGAGCCGGGCGTATCGTCACCCCGCTAATGAGGCTGCAAGACCCCACCTACACAAGGGTGATCCTGGTGACGCTGCCGGAGACGACTCCGGTTTCAGAGGCCGCTGCTCTTCAGGAGGACTTGCGGCGCGCCTGCATTGAGCCATTCGGCTGGGTAATCAACAAATGCCTGATTGCATCGGGAACTCACGATCCCCTGCTGCGATCGCGACTCGTCAGAGAGCGGACTCAGATCGCTCGCGTTCGGAACGGCCTCGCAGAGCGGGCATTCATGATCGGTTGGCGAACCAAGTCTCCTGTTGGCGTGAGGGAGCTTGCGGCGCTGTCGTGATGACGGCGTCTCCCGACCTACGCGACCGACGGCGAGATCGAACGGGTGTACGTCGCCGCCGGATAACCATCGCCGGTCCCGGTTGTCCTCCGATAACAGACCATGCGACGGCAAGCTGCATGCGTCTGACCGAATCGTAGCCTGCAGACGCCGTTCGTGCGCCGAACGCGATAGGACACTTGCTCTTGGGGCAGCCGACGCTTGACGCTCGGTCCGTCATGTCCGGGACCAAGATTCTCTGGGGGCAAATCGCCATCGTCTTTGCGATCGTGCTGGCCACGATGTGGGCGGCCACGCAGTGGGTGGCTTGGAGGCTCGGTTACCAACCTCAGCTTGGACAACCATGGTTCGAGCTGATCTCGGGAGTACCCATCTACTTCCCGCCAGCATTCTTCTGGTGGTGGTACGCCTATGACGCGTATGCGCCGCAGGTCTTCGTAGAGGGGGCTTACATCGCGTCGTCTGGCGGATTCATCTCGATCACGGTTGCCGTTGGCATGTCGGCATGGCGGGCGCGCGAAGCCAAGACTGCCGCGACCTACGGTTCAGCTCGCTGGGCGACGCATCAGGAGATTCGGGCTGCCGGCCTTACCGGCCCTGATGGTGTCGTGCTCGGGCGTTTCGAGCAAAATTACCTGCGTCATGATGGACCGGAACATGTGCTGTGCTTCGCGCCGACCAGGTCCGGTAAAGGCGTCGGTCTGGTGGTGCCAACGCTGCTGACCTGGCCGGGCAGCTGCATCGTTCACGACATCAAGGGCGAGAACTGGACCCTGACCTCGGGCTTCCGAGCCCAACACGGCCGGGTCTTGCTGTTCGATCCGACCAACGCGAAGTCAGCCGCCTATAATCCATTGCTGGAGGTGAGGCGCGGCGAGTGGGAGGTGCGCGACGTGCCGCTGCACCTTGATGAGCTCGACCTGTAGGTCGTGCAGCACGGCGCGATAGATCTTTCCGCTTTCGTGTTGTGCGGGTCGTCTTTTGGATGATTTCGACATTTGCTGACATCTGATGGCGTAGGCTCAAAAATAGCTCGCGCCTGACTTGGTGTCAGTCGGAATCAATATCGGCTGATTGGGTGCGGCGACCCGCAGGGGCGTCGCACCTACTCAACCTCGAAGCTCACCGCTCCTTGTCGCCCATGTGGTGCGGCGTCGACGTCGCGGGGCCGCCGCGGTAGTGGTGACCGCCGGTGCCCTGGGTCTTGGTGGAGACGCCGACCGTCTCCTTCTTGCCCATATGGTGGGGGACTTCGGTCTTCGGCCCTCCCTGATAGTGATGGCCGTTCTTTTCGGTGTCGGATGATCCGGTCTGCGCCATCGCTGGCAACGCAATGAGCGACAGGGCCGCGGCAGCGGCAAGAATTTTGGGAAGGGTCATATTGGCTTCTCCATTGTGAAACTTGGACGACAGATGTCGGGTCGCGGTCTTGCGTGAAGATCCCAGACGAAGCTCGTTTGCGCTGTGAAAAAATCCACATCAGCGAACGGATCGCTGACGATAAGAAACCGCGCAGGAAGCAATTTAGAGTTGGGATCGCTTCTAAGATTGACTTGCATCAATCGGTAGCCGGTAAAAATCGGCACTCATTGCGACCAATCAACTGATCAGCGGGAGGGTTCCATGAAACGTTTGACACTGCCTGTCGCATTGCTGCTTGCAACGGCGAGCACAACGTCCTGGGCGCAATCGGCCGCCGATCACGAAGCGCACCATCCTGACCAGAAGGGGGCGCCCGCCGCCGCACAACCTCAGTCGCCTGCCGGCCAGCCCGGAATGATGGGACAAGGCATGATGGGTGGCAGGGGCATGATGGGCGGCAACATGCCCATGGCGAACATGATGCAGATGATGGGGCAGTCAGGTGCTGAAGGGGGCTGCGCTGGCATGAGCGGGTTGGCCACCATCGACCGGGTCGAGGGGCGGATTGCCTTCCTGAAGACCGAGCTCAAGATCACCGATGCGCAGGACGCCGCCTGGAATGCCTTCGCCGACGCACTCCGCACCAACGCAAAGAGCCTTGGCGAGGTGCGCGCCTCGATGATGCCGCAGACGGGGGCTGGGCAGCAAGGCTTGGTCGATCGTCTTGCGCTGCAGGAGAAGTGGCTGGCTGCGCGCCTGGAAGGCACCCGCGCGATGAAGTCGGCGCTGACAAACCTCGTCGGCACCCTTTCCGACGAACAGAAGAAAGCCGCCGACGAACTCCTGGCGCCACATATGGGCATGAACGCGATGGCGCGCATGATGCCGTCCGGCCAGATGCAACCGGGAATGATGACGCAGGGTCAGGGACGGTAAGGCTCCGACTCGCCCATTGGAGGGCTGCCATGGCCCACGCTTCCCTCCCTGAGGCCCACCGCGAACGCAGATCGCAGGCTGGTCCAGTGGTCAGGCCATTGGCGGATTCTGCCGAACCGGCCGCCGGTGCCGCTCCGACGGCCGCCATCGGCGTGTGGCCTGGCGACAACATCACGCCGCCCCATCAGGCGCTCGGCTGGATTCCGAGTGTTTACTCCGACACGGACGACCTGAAGCGGGCGGGCCAGCGCATCGTCTATCTCATCAACCCGCATGTCGGGCATCTCGGCATCTTCGTATCCGCGAGCGTCGCGCGTCTCGACTGAGCCGCGCTCTCAAATCCCAATCAACTCTGTCAAACAGCCTGCTGCTCGTCTCAGCCTTGCTCACGGCCATGCCGCCGCGATCCCGCGGCTTGATCGGCCCGAGCTCTGCTGCAGTTGGCGTCCTCGTCAGATGAGAGGGCGCGGGGAAGGCCGGGTGCTGGTCGCACCCGCGGTCCGCGTGCAGCAAGAAAGCACGCGGCAGAACCACAGGTACGGCCGAACATCCGGCCTTCCCCGCGCGATGGCTTTACGGCTTATACGCGATCTCCCCGGGGACCGGCTGTGTTGTCCCCGTCGCCCGCTGCGCTCGTCATGAACGCCGCGACCTTGACGCCAGCATCGGGGCGCCAGGACCACGCGACTTCGCCGTCCGCACCTCGTCAGTCGTCGCGCAAAAGCGCCTGACGAAGCCGCGGCCACCGCATCCCCGCCTCACGTGCCGTGACGATCGCGATACGCCCCTCTCGGCGAAGCAGGATGGCGGGAATAAAATCACTGATTTGGGGGTGGTGTCAATAACTTTTCCGGTATTCAGAAATCTGCGGCATGCAGCGTTGCCGTGATGGTGCACGTCGACTGCCGTGTTGGCCGCCATCAAACTCACGGATGGTTGCCGACCTGCCTTCCGAGCACGACGAATGATCGCTGTTTGCCGCTCATCAGAAACACGCGGAAAGAAAAGTGCAGCGTCACCGTAATCACAGAATTGGCATTGAGGGCAAGCCGCCAGTTTACGGAGAGCGCTACTTCGCTGGAACTATCAGCTATGCTGACGACCTTGGTGTCAGACGTCGCAGCGTCTTTCGACGCCGTTGGGAGGACGATAGCCTGACATTTGTTCGGCCTAAAGACGAGAGCGATCAAGAATACGCAGACTGAAGATGCTCGACAGAGGCTGCAGCCTTTTCCTCATCGATCCTATTCTGCGACTCAACAAGCGGCAAATCGCGCTCCGTGCAGTTCGCATCAGGCCGCCCATGCGACGCCTTGCCGGCTCCTTGTGAATGGTCAAAATAGGTGTTTCCATCCTCGTCTAGCTACCCTGCATTGTGCCATCCTGTGCGGTGCGATTCGCAAGAAGGGGTCGATGCGATGAGAGCGTTTCATCGATGAAGATATTGCCGTCCGACTATCCTCTCCTCTTCAACGAGCGAGCGCTCGCCGACACGATTGAGGGGCAACTTGGAAGAATCCGTTTTGCAATAAACGAGCCCTCGGACGATGCTCTGCTTTCGATGCCGACCGAAGATATCGTCGAGCACGCCTATCGAAATTTCAGGATCGAACCCGTCGTAATCAACAAGGCAGGCGTATCGAGAAAGCCTACAGAGATTGGCGGTTACCGAGAAGATGACGGACAACATAGGGTGCTTGAGAACGGTTTTAAGTTCGAAGTCGCTTTTCCTTTCACTGGAGCTTTGGGGATGTTCAACCACCACATCGGTAAACCCCCTCCTCGGGAGTTGAGAGCGAAGCGAGATAACGGAGAACTGCTCGTCGCGGTCCACGGCGAAGATCTCACCGCAGAGGCGGTGAAAGGAGAGGTGAGCCGCGAGATTGATGATATTGTTGCATATATGGAGCGCATCAACGCGGAAGTGACCCGTTACAACGAAGGCATCCGAAACTACGCTAGGAACGCGGTTAATAGTCGGAAGGACCGGATACTAAGAGCTCGCGAAATCGCTGCTTCCATAGGGTATGACATGCAGCGGCGTCCTGATGCTCCGCCGACGTACATCAGCCAAGAGTTGCAGCGCGTCGTGAGGGCCCGTCGAATCGCAGAGGTGCGTGAAGGTGTTAGCTTCGTCCCTGAGCCCGTAATCGAAGAAGATGAATACAAGCACATTCTAGACGTCATGAGCGGTATGGCGCTGATGATGGAGCGCAGTCCGAGAACATTCACCAAGCTGAAGGAAGAGGAGATACGCGACCACTTCCTGTTACAGCTTAACGGCCATTACAAAGGGGGCGCACTAGGAGAAACCTTCAACAGAAGAGGCAAGACTGACATCCTCGTCCGCGAGCAGGACAAGAACCTTTTCATAGCTGAATGCAAGATTTGGAAGAGCGCAGACGGAATCACTGCAGCAATCGATCAGCTTCTGAGTTACCTCACTTGGCGGGACACCAAGGCCGCGCTGGTGGTATTCGTGAAACGTAAGGGCATCGCGGGTCCCCTAAAGAAAATAATGAAGACGGTCGAAGCGCACCAATGCATGAAGCGGGTCGAGGGCAAGGCCGATGGCGGCCGGCGCTTTGTTTTTGGCGAACGGGACGACCCCAGTCGCGAGATAGTCTTGACGGTAATGGTGTTCCACATTCCGCCGCTGGACGGCGCAAGCTCCGCGGGCGATTTTGAGGAACAGTAGCTGAGTATTGCCGTGATAGTGCGCCAAACTCAGCCGATTTATCACGCCCGCCAACCCTCTCGGACTACGGTGACAGTGCCGGACTGCACCAAACTTCGCCAAGAGCGCCGAGGCATCCGTGGTTACGGTGACGCTGTACTAAACGTTGCCAACGACGCCGAGGCATCCGGCACGCCGAGGCCCACCCCCGCGAACAAGCCGGCCGATAAGGAGTCGGAACAACGGCTTGATGTCGATGTGACCTCTCTCACAGCCCGCTGAGCGATTGCGCGTCAAGATATTCCCATGTGTTCCTGGCACGCCGAACAAGGGATGTGATGACATGCGCTGGAGTGACTCAGCCAAGGGATTTGCGGTCGTCCTGGTGGTGGCTGTCGCGGGTTACCTGTCCACGACCCATGTCGACCACCGATTTGCCGCGCTTGACGCATCCTCGGATGCGACAACGAGCCCGCCTCCGACATCCGCCGCTTGCGTCGGTGAAGACGGGCGCTGGCACAATTGGCCATGGGCGAATGTGCCGATGCTCTCGCCGGCGTGTCGGAGCAACCATTAGACCGTGCAATCGCCGTAGCGAGTGTTGCAGGATCTTGCGAGATATCCCAAGCTCGCGAGCCAAAGGCAGAACGCCTTCGCCTCGCTCGACGCGCTTGATCGCCTTCAGTTTGTAAGCCGTCGGAACCTGACGGTTCTTCCCTCTTGCTGCCACAGGTCATCCTCGAAATGCCTGTCACAGAAATTATCGTGTCTCACTTAAGGGGTGCAGTCCAACAGCGTCACCGTAATTTTTGATGATGTATCGGCCGCAGCGTGTGTCGTCTAGTCGCTGCTGCAGGTAAAGAAAGCACCGGCAATCGTCAGCGCTCGAGGCTTTGGAATGACTGCGACAATCAAGCCCGCCACAAGATCTTGATGTACTTGCACTCTATCTATGGTGAGTCGTGACCTTCCGTTGCCGCACTGCGCCACGCACCTCGAAAGAGTCGTGGCACGGTCTGGCCGCGGATGCTTCAAGGCACTACTTACATTCGCAATAGGCATCCTTGCCGTCGCCACTGCAATATGTTGTGCATTGCTGAGTACCTGTGCACGTACGCGAACACGAGGTGTTGGAGCAAGACTTAGAGCATTGTGTATCAATCTTATGAATGTTCGATCTAGAGCTGGTGAGCGGCGGAACATTAAAGCCCGCGACTTTTGAGTAACTGTCACTAGCTGTAGCACTGATTGTTGCCACGGCACTTATAAGCGCTGCAAGCACGAGCGACTTCAACATAGTGACCTCCAATTATGGACTTCGAACAAGAGCCGACCTCCAGTATCTTCCAATATTCAGAGGTTGCAACTGCTGATCCGCTCCTGCCGATTCCATTCGTTTGAAGTTAGAGACCGGATTTCGGCGGAATAAATAAATGGCTCGGAGGCGAAGCGGCCGCGGCAACTTGAGGCCTGCAGTCTGCGGAAATGGACAGTCTCTACTTGCAGGTCAGCGTGTAGTCTGGGCCGCTTGGTCGCTCTTGCGTTGAAATTGAGGTTGTGGGTTTATCGCCACACCGCCACGCAAGAGAAAATGTCTTCACCGGTCCAGGATAGATATCTTTACCGCACATAAATTCGTTCGTAATAGGAAAGTGACACTCGTCTTTGCCGTCGCAAACACCCCTTAATTTGCCGGTTGGATCGCACGAGAGTGGAGGTGGGTTCACTCCATAATTTGAGCTAATGATGTGTATCATAGCCGGCGGCTCGATCACCTTAACCCATTTTGAGTCTTGGCATTGGCGAAGTAGGCCGTCCTCAAATTTCATCACGCCACCTTCGCCTTCAGCTTTGCCATCGTGAAGGCAATCACCGAATGCGCAAACCGGGGCAAACAAAGAAATCAGTAGCGTTATACGGTGAAGTACTCGCATCTGCTCTTCCCCCTATCATCTTCTCATAAATCGCCAAATATGCGTTTTACTGCGGAGTGCTGCGTTGCACACGAGCAACGAGGTTGCTGCACGCAAACGAAAGTACCTCCGCTAAAATTGGCTCGACCCGGAGAACAGCTCGCGGTTTGTCCGGTCGGACAACTCACGCTGCAAGCCGTGCATCCTGGGGTCGAATCAGAGCATGAGGAGTCTGCCCTCGCCGGAAAACAAACGGCAGTGAGCATAGAAAGGAACGAGAGGCCTAGATAAGCACGTCTCATTTTCACCTCCCAATATGTGGAAATATATCTTCGTGGTGCTGCTACTGACTCGCACCCCATTATTGAACCCCACGGAACGGCCGTCGGCTCGGACGACAACTTGATCTAGTTGTGGCCATTTGAGAGCCTACGCGAATTCCAAGAGCCCTAAACGCCCTCACATGAGCCTTACGAATTCATGCCGAGTATCAACCAAGGTTATCCCAGATGTATTCGGCGAAAATTTCTTCATGTTCTGCATATCCCCCGCCAATCAAAATGGAGAATGCAACCACAGGTTCTATTTTTTCGCTATACAAGTCAAGCCGCGCGCAAAAAATGCAGGTATTGGCAAGTCCGCCACCTTGAGACCTGGACCAGGGGCGGTTCGATGACTGGGGTACACGCTCCGCAGCCTCGGCCAAGTCCGAATAGGTTACGGTGACATTGCACGGAACTACGAGTGCGTTTCTGTGTACTTAATCGCTTTCCTGAAGTCGGGGCAGCTCTCGGAGCGCGCGCTGGGGAATGTGCTGACGCCGCCATGTTCGTACCGTCCGGATGCCCAATCCCAGGCAAGCAACTCCTCACCGCAGCCCCGATGGCCTTTGACTCTGGGTTGTAGAAGTGATGATCTGCGCCTGTGGCGGGATGATCGAAGAAGGCCAATCACACGCACCCAGGGAGGCGATGATGAACGGCAACAACAACAAGCTCGTGGCGGAGGGGATCGGGACGTTCTGGCTCACGTTCGGCGGTTGCGGCAGTGCGGTGATCGCGGCGGGCGTGCCGAATGTCGGGATCGGCATGCTCGGCGTGTCGCTGGCGTTCGGGCTCACCGTGGTGACCATGGCCTATGCGATCGGGCACATCTCGGGCTGTCATCTCAATCCGGCTGTCACGGTGGGGCTGGCCTGCGGCGGGCGGTTCCCGACCGGGCTGATTGTGCCCTACATCGTCGCGCAGGTGGTCGGCGCCATCGTTGCTGCTGCCGTGCTGTACGCGATCGCGAGCGGCGCGCCGGACTTCAGCACGGCGAGCGGCTTTGCCGCCAATGGCTATGCGGAGCATTCGCCCGGCAAATATGGGTTAGGGGCCTGCCTGCTCAGCGAGTTCGTGCTGACGATGATGTTCCTGTTCGTGATCATGGGCGCGACCCATGGCAAGGCGCCGGTGGGATTTGCGCCGCTGGCGATCGGGCTGGCGCTGACGCTCATTCACCTCATCAGCATCCACGTCACCAACACCTCGGTGAACCCGGCGCGCAGCACCGGGCCAGCGCTGTTCGTCGGCGGCTGGGCGCTGGCGCAGCTCTGGCTGTTCTGGGTGGCGCCGCTGCTCGGCGGCGCGGCCGGCGGCTTCATCTATCGCTGGCTGAGCCCGGAGCCGGCCGGCGAGGTGACCGGTGAGCGGACGGGGCAGGGCGCGGTCGCGAAAAGCGCCTAGGAAGATCTCCTCACGCGGTTGGATCGGGCCGCGTCACGGCCGATGCCGCGGGCGCGCCGCTCTTGATCGCCGCCGGCTCTGTTGGATAATGCGCGCCTTGTCAGCGTTCACGATCTTGCAGGTGCGGTGATGAGCCGGGGGAACAAGGAGCCGGTGTCCGATCGCGTCGCTAGGGCGGCCGAGGCGCTGCTGGCCGAGCAGCACTACGTCAGCATCGCCGACCTGTTCTGTGGCCTCGGCTGGCTCGATGCGAGCTTGCTGGAGCAGTGGCGGCGCGGGCAGGTCGGCTCGCTGGAGGAGGTCACGCGCTCCGGTCTCCCGCGCATCAAGGAGGCGATGACGCATGTTCGTGCCTGGGCGCTCGCCAAGGGGCTGAGCCCGAGCGAGACCGCCTATGTCGCACAGACGCCACGCCGGCAGCCGCTGCGGTTCAGCCGCAGCAATGATCCGCAACTTGAAGAGCTGTTCCGGACGCACTGGGTCTCGCCGGCGCTCTCCGAGAAGAAGCGCGAGCGTGTGGCAGCGAAGGCGAGCCGGGTGCCGGAGCTGGTGGCGATCCTGCCGACGCGGGACGGTTGGAGCTGTCATCGCTGCGGCGGGACCGGCGATTTCCTGATGATGGAGGACGGTGGTCCGGCATGCCTCTCATGCGTTGGTCTCGGCGATCTCGTCTTTCTGCCCGCGGGCAACGCGCTGCTGTCGCGGCGGGCCAAGGCGAAGAGCAAGCGCCATGCGGTCGTGGTGCGCTTCAGCCGGACGCGTGGGCGATACGAGCGGCAGGGGCTGCTGGTCGAGCCGCAGGTGCTGGCCGAGCTGGGCAAGGACACCGCGTGAGCACGGCGCAGGACGCGCCGCCGATCGTCTCCATGATCCCGCCGTGCTACGATGCTCGTCCGGAGCGGGCATCCGATGCGCCTGCTCCGGCGTTCTGCTGCGACAAATGAGGCCGCAATGTTCGTCGACTTGCCCGGTGGCTGGCCGCATGATCCGAAACCGGAGCCGCCGAAGCGGCGGCTGTCGCCGCGGCGTGAAAGGCTGCTGCTCGTGCTGATCGGCTTCAACATGATGCTGCTTATGGTCGCACCTATCGGCGGTGCCACGCTGATCCACTGGCTGGTCGCCGCACTCTCGCGCTGACGCGGCGCGAGCCGCCGAGCTGTCGAGGCCGGCCTACACCTTCATGTCGATCACGGTCCGGCTCATCTCGTCGCTCGCCTTCAGCACTTTTGCATTCGCGGCAAAGCTGTATTTGGCGACGAGCTGGCTGATCATCTCCTGCGCGAGATCGACATTGGGCGCCGCGACCAGGCCGTCCTTGTTGGCGAACGGCGCCGAGGGATCGTAGCTCGCTGTGGTCCCGGAGCCTGCACGGGTGATGGTCGTCTGCGTGCCGCCGCCGGCGACGTCGCTCTGCACCAGATCGAGCGGCACATAGGCTTTCGGGGCGCCCGCCGGCAGCGTGCCGTCGGCATTGGGCAGCGCGCCGGTGCTCCGTGCATTGGCGACGTTCGAGGCGGACACCTCGAGGCGGCGCGAAGCCGCGTTCATGCCGGAAACTGCGATGGTTGCGGTGGGGCTCATGGGACGCTTGCCGACGACGATGATCCCCGCAGCTAAGCCCTGCGCGTGCCAAGCAAGCGTCAACATCGGCCGCGACATTCGATCGTCCGCGGCAAGGTTTCGTTGACCATCGGCCGGTCGCTAGCGGCGGCCGAGCACGCTCAGGACGATCTGTTCTGATCGTCACGCAGCAGCGCCAGGGCGCCCGCCGCGTCGTCCGCGGCGGAGACGAGCACATATTCGCCGCGCGCCGCGCGGACGCCGCCGGTGACGACGACCGCCCGCTTCGGGCACAGGCCGAAGCAGCTCGTCATGACGACGCGCGCGGGCTTCTCGCGAGCGCCACTGCCGCGCTCACGCTCTGATGTCAGCGCATGCTTGATCGCCTTCTTGATGGCCGTCTTGGTGGCCTTGGGGTCATCGCTGCGCTTCAGGCATTTGCGGCAGACGAGCACCGGGGCGGCGCGGTTGGGGCGGACGAGGGGAGGGACAGCCATGCCTCCCAGCTAAGCGGCCTCCCGAGACGCCGCATCCCTCGTGGATGGGGAGCCGTCGTGCGGCCGGCGAGGTTCCGGGGCCAGCGCGCCGGTCGTTGCGCCGCAACCTGCCGAGGTTGGACTATTGCCCATAGTCCGAGCATATGATCTGGTCTGGGCGAGGCTGCTGCGCCCGCCTGGGGATGGCGGCGGGCTTCGGTTCCCGGCGCCGCGGCCGCCATGCCATAGTGCTGGCCGATCCGCGTCGAGCCTCTGCTTGGCCGGGGTAGCAGCGACTGGAAGGAGACCGCGCGGCGTCATGGCGGGCAGCGACAGCGACAAATCACGGCTGGACGACGCCGCCCGCGCCGGCTGGCTGTATTTCATCGCCGGCCATACCCAGGACGAGATCGCGCGGATGCTGCAGGTGTCGCGCGCCTCCGCGCAGCGGCTGGTGTCGCTGTGTCTCGCCGAGCGGCTGATCACCTTCCGGCTCGAGCACCCCATCGCCTCCTGCATGGCGCTCGCCGCCCAGCTCAAGGAGCGGTTTGCGCTGGTGCATTGCGAGGTGGTGCCGACCGACCCGGCTGCGCCCACCGGGTCTGCAGGAATCGCCGAACGCTGCGCCAACCTGCTGGAGACGACGTTGCGGGCCGAGACGCCGGTCATCATCGCGCTCGGAACGGGGCGGGCGGTGCGGGCCGCGGTCGAGCGCGTCACGCCGATCGACCGCCCCGAGCACCAGATCGTCTCGCTGGTCGGCAACATCCTGGCCGACGGCTCTGCGAGCTTCTTCGACACCGTCGGCCGGCTCGCCGATCGCACCGGCGCCCGGCACTACCCGATGCCGCTGCCGTTCCTGATGGGCACCGAGGACGAGCGCGACCGCATGGTCCGGCTCGATGCCATCGCCAAGGTCAAGGCGGTCGCCGACAAGGCCGACCTCAAGCTGGTCGGCATCGGCCAGATGGACCAGAAGGCGCAGATGCATGTCGACGGCTTCGTCACCCGCGACGAGCTCACCGAGATGATGCGGCTCGGCGCCATCGGCGAGATCACCGGCTGGGCCTATGACGCCAAGGGCAAGGTGATCGCCGGCGGCACCAACCGCAGGCTCACCAGCATTCCACCCGAGGTGCCGGCGCGCGCCATGACCATCGCGGCGGCGCTCGGTCCGGCGAAGGTCCCGGCGATCCGCGCTGCGCTCAAGGGGCGGCTGATCAACGGCCTGATCACCGACGAGGCCACGGCGCGCGCCGTCCTGGCGTGACAGCCTTAGGCCTGCGCCGCTGACCTCTGCGGCAACGGCGCGGCTCTTTCAATCCAAGGTCATTTTCTTGCCGCGCCGCACAACCTGTGGGCGCCGACGCATGCTTGACAAAGTCTGACCGGTGTTGTGAACATCAGCTCAGCCCGTGAGCATATGTTCACGCATCGCGGGATTAAGGGAGGACACCGTGAAGACCATCTTCACTCGGACGAGCATGCTTTGCGCGCTGGCAGGCGCTGCGCTCCTGACCGCGCCCGTCATGGCCGAGACCAGCCTGACCATCGCCACCGTCAACAACGGTGACATGATCCGGATGCAGGGCCTCACCAGCGAATTCACCAAGGCCAATCCCGACATCTCCGTGAAATGGGTGACGCTGGAGGAGAACGTGCTGCGCCAGCGCGTCACCACCGACATCGCTACCAAGGGCGGCCAGTTCGACATCCTCACCATCGGCACCTACGAGGTGCCGATCTGGGCCAAGAAGAACTGGCTGGTGCCGCTCGACAAGCTCGGCGCCGAGTACGACGCGAACGACATCCTGCCCAAGATCAAGGATGCGGTCTCCGTCGACGGCAAGCTCTACGCCGCGCCGTTCTACGGCGAGAGCTCGATGGTGATGTACCGCACCGACCTGTTCGACAAGGCCGGGCTGAAGATGCCGGAGAGCCCGACCTGGGACTTCGTCATCGATGCCGCCAAGAAGCTCACCGACAAGCAGGGCGGCGTGTTCGGCATCTGCCTGCGCGGCAAGGCCGGCTGGGGCGAGAACATGGCGTTCCTGACCGCGATGTCGAACTCGTTCGGCGCGCGCTGGTTCGACGAGAAATGGCAGCCGCAGTTCAACACGCCGGAATGGAAGAAGACGCTGTCGACCTATGTCGAGCTGATGAAGGAGGCCGGCCCTCCCGGCGCCAGCTCGAACGGCTTCAACGAGAACCTGGCGCTGTTCAACTCCGGCAAATGCGCGATGTGGATCGATGCCACCGTGGCGGCCTCGTTCGTGACCAACCCGAAGGAATCGAAGGTCGCCGACAAGGTCGGCTTCGCGCTGGCGCCGAACACCGGTCTCGGCAAGAACGCCAACTGGCTGTGGGCGTGGAGCCTCGCGGTGCCCGCCGGCTCGCAGAAGGTCGAGGCGGCCGAGAAGTTCATCGCCTGGGCGACCAGCAAGGACTATCTCAAGCTCGTCGCCTCCAAGGACGGCTGGGCCAACGTGCCGCCGGGCACGCGCACCTCGCTCTACAAGAACGAGGAGTATCTGAAGGTCGCCCCGTTCGCCAAGCTGACCCTGGCCTCGATCGATGCCGCCGATCCGAACAAGCCGACGGTGAAGCCGGTGCCGTATGTCGGCGTGCAATACGCCGCCATTCCGGAATTCCAGGGCATCGGCACCGCGGTGGGACAGCAGTTCTCGGCGGCACTCGCCGGCTCGATGACCGTCGATGCGGCGCTGGCGGCGGCGCAATCGTCCACCGAACGCGAGATGAAGCGCGCCGGCTACATCAAATAGGCGCGCCACGTCCATCAGCTCGAAGCCAAAACTCCTCCCGAGCTGATCACTGGCGGCCATCCCTCCCCACAGGGATGGCCGCATTTTTTCTCTGCTCGAACGCGACATGCGAGACCCGTAGGGTGGGCAAAGCGAAGCGTGCCCACCGTCGGGCCGCGAACCGTGAAGACGGTGGGCACGGCGCTCCGCGCCTTTGCCCACCCTACGGCTAGCCATCAGCTCGTCATTGCGAGGAGCCGAAGGCGACGAAGCAATCCAGAGTCCCGCCCGTGTTCTGGATTGCTTCGCTTCGCTCGCAATGACGGCAATATCTGTCGAGCGAACAAGGAACGGCGGTCATGGCCACCAGACAGACGCAAATCCTGGCCCGCGCGCTGCTGTCGCCCGCGGTCATCCTGCTGTTCATCTGGATGATCGTGCCGCTGGCGCTGACGGTCTACTTCTCGACCCTGCATTACAGCCTGCTCGACCCCGGCTCCGAGCGCTTCGTCGGCCTGGAGAATTTCGAGTACTTCCTCACCGACCCGGCCTTCCTCGCCTCGCTGCAGAACACGCTGGTGCTGGTCGGCTCGGTGCTGCTGCTGACGATCGGCCTCGGCATTCCGCTGGCGCTGCTGCTCGACCAGCCCGTGATCGGCCGCAACATCATCCGGCTGATGGTGATCGCGCCGTTCTTCGTAATGCCGACGGTGAGCGCGCTGGTGTGGAAGAACCTGCTGATGCATCCGGTGTCCGGCCTGTTCGCCTGGATCGCGACCTCGCTCGGCATGACGCCGATCGACTGGTTCACCGATGTGCCGCTGCTCGCGGTCATCTTCATCGTCGCCTGGCAATGGCTGCCGTTCGCGACCCTGATCCTCCTGACCGCGCTGCAGTCGCTCGACGAGGAGCAGAAGGAGGCCGCCGAGATGGATGGCGCCAGCGCGCTGTCGCGCTTCATCTACCTGACCGTGCCGCATCTGGCGCGCCCGATCACGGTGGTGATCCTGATCGAGACCATCTTCCTGCTGACCGTGTTCGCGGAGATCTTCGTCACGACGGGCGGCGGGCCGGGGCTGCAGACCACCAACATCGCCTTCCTGGTCTATTCGCAGGCGCTGATCCAGTTCGATGTCGGCACCGCCTCGGCGGGAGGCCTCGTCGCGGTCGTCATCGCCAACATCGTCGCCTTCTTCCTGGTCCGCATCGTCGGCCGCAATCTGGAGGTCTGACCATGGCGCGCAAGGTCACCGGACGTCATGTCGTGATCTCGACCGTAGCCGCATGGCTCGCCGGGATCGTGATCTTCTTCCCGATCCTGTGGATGGTGCTGGCGAGCTTCAAGACCGAGCTGGAGGCGTTCGCGACGCCGCCGTCGTTCCTGTTCTTCCACTGGACCACCGAGAACTACGCCACCGTGCAGGAGCGCAGCGACTATCTGCATCACGCGCTGAACTCGCTGATCATCGCCGGCGGCTCGACCCTGATTGCGATGCTGATCGCCATTCCCGCCGCGTGGTCGATGGCGTTCTCGCCGACCAGGCGCACCAAGGACATCCTGCTCTGGATGCTCTCGACCAAGATGATGCCGCCGGTCGGAGTGCTCGTGCCGATCTACCTGATCTACAAGAACTTCGGTCTGCTCGACACCCGCACCGGGCTGGTCTTCATCCTCTGCCTCGGCAATCTGCCGATCGTGATCTGGATGCTGTTCACCTATTTCAAGGAGATCCCGAAGGACATCCTTGAAGCCGCGCGGATGGACGGCGCCACGATCGGGCGCGAGCTGATCTACGTGCTGACGCCGATGGCGATCCCAGGCCTCGCCTCGACGCTGCTGCTCAATCTCATCCTCGCCTGGAACGAGGCGTTCTGGACCTTGAACCTGTCGACCCTGAATGCGGCGCCGCTGACCACCTTCATCGCCTCCTATTCGAGCCCGGAAGGCCTGTTCTGGGCGCGGCTGTCGGCGGCGTCCACGCTCGCGATCGCGCCGATCCTGATCATCGGCTGGTTCAGCCAGAAGCAGCTCGTGCGCGGGCTGACCTTCGGCGCAGTGAAGTAACGAAAGGGCTGGATCACATGGGACGGATCACGCTGGAAGGTGTGCAGAAATCGTTCGGGCCGGTCCACATCATCAAGGGTGCCGATCTCGATATTCCCGACGGCGCGTTCGTCGTGTTCGTCGGGCCCTCCGGCTGCGGCAAGACCACGTTGCTGCGGCTGATCGCGGGGCTGGAGGACGTCTCCGGCGGCCGCATCCTGATCGACGGCAACAACGTCGTCTTCGTTCCGCCGGCCAAGCGCGGCCTGTCGATGGTGTTCCAGTCCTACGCGCTCTATCCGCATATGAGCGTGCGCGGCAACATCGCCTTCGGCCTGAAGATGGCCGGGCTGCCCAAGGCCGAGATCAATCAGAAGGTCGAGGCCGCCGCGGCGACCCTGAACCTCACGCCCTATCTCGACCGCAAGCCGCGCGAGCTCTCGGGCGGCCAGCGCCAGCGCGTCGCGATCGGCCGCGCCATCGTGCGCGAGCCCAAAGCGTTCCTGTTCGACGAGCCGCTGTCCAATCTCGATGCCGCGCTGCGGGTGCAGATGCGGCTCGAGGTGACGCGGCTGCAGAAGCAGCTCGGCACCACGGCGATCTACGTCACGCATGACCAGGTCGAGGCCATGACCATGGCCGACAAGATCGTGGTGCTCAATGCCGGCCGCATCGAGCAGTACGGCTCGCCGATCGAGCTGTACCAGCGACCGGCCAACCTGTTCGTCGCCGGCTTCATCGGCTCGCCGAAGATGAACCTGATCACCGGCGCGGAAGCGGACAAACACCATGCGACCACGATCGGCGTGCGGCCCGAGCATGTCGCTGTCGTCGATGACGGGCACGGTTGGCAGGGCAAGGTCGTGATCGCCGAGCACCTCGGCAGCGACACCTTTCTCTATGTCGATGCCGGCGCGCTCGGCACGCTCACGGTGCGCGTCGTCGGCGAAAAGCGCCTCAGCGCCGGCGATGCGGTGACGCTGCGGCCGGAGCCGAACCGCATCTATCGCTTCGATGCCAATGGCAATTCGATCTTCGCATGAGAGGTGACGTCCCCTCCGGGCGTCAACGACAACAACGGACGACGACGATGTATCTCGAAAAATTCAAGCTGAACGGCAAGACCGCGTTGGTCACCGGCGGCGGGCAGGGCATCGGCCTCGCCTGCGTCGAGGCGCTGGCGGAGGCGGGCGCGCATGTCGTGATCGCCGATCGCGACGCCAAGGCGGCGGCGGACGGGCAGGCGGCGATGAAGGCCAAGGGCTATGACACCGAGACCGCGCTGATGGACGTCACCAACTCGGCTCAAGTCAACGAGGTGGCCGACGATCTGGTCGCGCGCTACGGCGGCCTCGACATCCTCGTCAACAACGCCGGCATCGCGCGCAGCGAGACGCCGGCCGAGATCGTCACCGACGAGCACTGGCTCAACGTGCTCGACGTCAACCTCAACGGCACCTTCTGGTGCTGCCGCGCCTTCGGCAAGCACATGCTGGCGGCCAACAGCGGCACGATCGTCAACATCGGCTCGATGTCCGGCTTCATCGTCAACAAGCCGCAGGAGCAGTGCTTCTACAACGCCTCCAAGGCCGCAGTGCATCATCTGACCAAGTCGCTGGCGGCCGAATGGGGCGCGCGCGGCATCCGGGTCAACGCGGTCGCGCCGACCTATATCGAGACGCCGCTGAACGCCTTCGTGAAGAGCAATCCGCGCATGTACGACGCCTGGATCGGCGGAACCCCGATGGGCCGCATGGGGCAGGTCGAGGAGATCGCGTCGGTCGTCCTGTTCCTGGCCTCGGAAGCGGCAAGTTTGATGACCGGCAGCGTCGTCGTTGTCGATGGCGGCTACACTTGCTGGTAAGCTCGCGTCAAAATTTGACGGGAGCGAAACATGCGGCAGGCGTTCATCGGTGTCGATGTCGGCACAACCAGCACGCGCGCCGGGATTTTCGACTGTAACGGCCGCCTGCTTGCCGCGGCGCGGCATCCGATCCAGACCTGGCATGAGGCCGGCGACGTCGTCGAGCAGTCGTCTGACGACATCTGGCGTGCCTGCTGCGCCTCGGTCAAAGCCGCGCTGGCGGAAGCGGCTGTCGCGCCGGAGCTGATCAAGGGCATCGGCTTCGACGCTACCTGCTCGCTGGTGGCGCTGGACCCATCGGGTGCTCCCGTCACCGTCAGCAGCTCCGGCGAGTCCGCCCGCAACGTCATCGTCTGGATGGATCATCGCGCGCTGATGGAGGCGCGCGACATCAATGCGACCAGAGACGAGGTGCTGCGCTATGTCGGCGGCTCGATCTCCCCGGAAATGGAGATGCCGAAGCTGCTGTGGCTGAAGCGGCACCTGCGCAAGAGTTTCGATGCGGCAGGCCATTTCTTCGATCTCGCCGACTTCCTGACCTGGCGTGCGTCAGGCTCTTTGGCGCGCTCGATGTGCACCGTCACCTGCAAATGGAATTATCTCGCGCATGAGACGCGCTGGAGCGCGGCCTACTTTCGCCGCATCGGGCTGGAGGATTTCGTCGCAGAAGATTTCGCGCGGATCGGCACCGAGATCGTTGCGCCTGGCACGCCGCTCGGCCGTGGGCTGTCGCAGGACGCGGCCGAAGAACTCGGACTGGTTGCAGGCACACCGGTCGGCGCGGCGCTGATTGATGCCCACGCCGGCGGCATCGGCGCGATCGGCGGCCGCGCGGCTGAGCGCGGCGAGGTCGATGTTTGCGAGCGCCTCGCCTATATCATGGGGACCTCGGCCTGCATCATGGCGACGACGCGCGCTCCGTCCTTCGTGCCCGGCGTATGGGGACCGTACTATCAGGGCATGGTGCCGGAGTTCTGGCTCAACGAGGGTGGCCAGTCCGCTGCGGGGGCTGCGATCGATCACCTGCTGCGCTCGCACCCGGCGTTTGCCGAGGCCACGGCCGCCGCGCGTGCCGAAGGGCTCGACGTCATCAGCTTTCTGGAGAAGCGGATCATGGCGCGAGTGCCGAATGCCGGCGCCGCTGCGCTGCTGGCGCGGGATCTCCACATCCTCCCTGAGTTTCTCGGCAACCGTTCGCCCTATGCCGATCCCGACTCGCGCGCCGTCATCGCCGGCCTCGATCTCGATACCGATATCTCAGCGATGGAGCGGCTGTTCGTGGCCGGGTTGTGCGGGCTCGCCTATGGCTTGGCCGACGTGATCGACGCCTTCGCCGCCAACGGCGTCAGCAGCCGGACGCTGGTCATGGCCGGCGGCGCCTCGCGCAGTCCGCTGGTGCGCCAGATCATGGCGGACACGACGGGGTTGACGGTGGCCTTGCCCGGCACCCAGGAGCCCGTGCTGCTCGGCGCGGCCATGCTCGGCGCGGTGGCGAGCGGCGGCTTTCGCTCAATCGGCGAAACGATGGCGTCGATGTCCTCGCTCGGCCGCCTCAGCGATCCGACCGATCCGGACATCGCGGCCTTCCATCGCCGCAAGCGCCGCATCCACGGCCTGCTGCGGACGCTTGATCGCGAGAGCCGTTCCGTGATGCATGGGGTCGACTGGGAGGCATGACCATGATCCTGAGCTGCGGCGATGCGCTGATCGATTTCGTTCCGGCCAGATCGGCCGACGGCCGCGATGCCTTGCGGCCGGTGGTCGGCGGCTCGTGCCTGAACGTCGCCGTCGGCGTGGCGCGGCTCGGTGCGCCCACGGGCTTCGTCGGCGGCATCTCGACCGACCTGTTCGGCACCATGATCGCGGCGCATGCGCAAGGCTCGAACGTCGACCTCGGCTACGCGACGCGCAGCCCTGACCAGACCACGCTCGCTTTCGTGCGCCATGTCGGCAGCGAGGCGCAGTATGCCTTCTACGACGCCGAGACCGCCGCGCGGAAATGGACGTTCCGGCCGGGCAGCATCCCCTTTGCCGACATTGATGCCATCCATGTCGGCTCGACCACGCTGATCCACGATCTCGGCGCCGCGCAGACCCGTGCGCTGATCGCCGCCACGCAGGGCGCGGTGACGATCTCCTTCGACCCGAACTGCCGTCCGAATCTGGTGACTGATAAGGCCGGCTATCGCGCTGACATGGATGGGTTTGCCGCAAGCGCCGACCTGATCAAGATGTCGGATGTCGATTTCGACTATCTGCATGGCCACGACGATTACGCTGCGCGGGCCGACGCGCTGCTGGCGCGCGGCACCAGCCTGGTCGTCGTCACGCGGGGTCCCAAGGGGGCGCTCGGCTGGCATGCGCAAGCCGGCGCGGTCGAAGTCGCGGTCCCCCAGGTCGAGGTGGTCGATACGATCGGGGCCGGCGACACATTCCAGGCGGGGCTCTTGTTCGCGCTGCGCAAGCTCGGCCGCATCGGCCGGGAGGCCCTGAGGGGATTGAGCCAGACCGAATTGCGCAAGGTGCTCGCCTTTGCCGGGGCGTGTGCGGCCGTCACCTGCACCCGCGAGGGCGCTGACCCGCCGCGCTGGGACGACATGGCTGCAACCTGGGATCGCCTGGGCTGAAGCACCCCATTGCACTCGTCATTGGGAACTGGTTGGCTGTTCCCTCGTCATATGTGAGTACCGGGAGACGGAGCGCGATCGCGAGACGCCCCTGTCCGGGCCGCGGAATTCTTGACGCGACAACGAGTTGCAGGGAGGAGAACCATGGCACCCGCCGCACGGACCGAGCCGCTGTCTCGTCACGCGCTGGCCTTCGTGTTGGCCGGCGGACGCGGCAGCCGGCTGCTTGAGCTGACCGACCGGCGCGCCAAGCCCGCCGTCTATTTCGGCGGCAAGTCGCGCATCATCGATTTCGCGCTGTCGAACGCCGTGAACTCCGGCATCCGTCGCATCGCGGTGGCGACGCAGTACAAGGCGCACAGCCTGATCCGGCATCTGCAGATGGGCTGGAACTTCTTCCGTCCCGAGCGCAACGAGAGCTTCGACATCCTGCCCGCCAGCCAGCGCGTTTCGGAGACGATGTGGTACGTCGGAACGGCCGACGCCGTGTACCAGAACATCGACATCCTCGAGACCTACAACACGAAATACATCGTCGTGCTGGCCGGCGATCACATCTACAAGATGGACTACGAGCTGATGCTGCAGCAGCATGTCGACCAGCGCGCCGACGTCACCGTCGGCTGCCTGGAGATGCCGCGCGAGGAATCCTCAGGCTTCGGCGTCATGCACATCAATGAGGACGACACGATCCGCGACTTCATCGAGAAGCCGGCCGATCCGCCGCCGATGCCGGGCAAGCCCGACAGGTCGCTCGCGAGCATGGGCATCTACGTGTTCGACGCCAAATTCCTGTTCGAGGAGCTGAAGCGCGACGCCGCGGACCCGAATTCCAACCATGATTTCGGCCGCGACATCATTCCCTACATCGTCAGGAACGGCCGCGCCGTGGCGCACCAGTTCTCGCGCTCCTGTGTCCGCGCCGCCCACGATCAGGGCAGCTACTGGCGCGACGTTGGAACGGTGGACGCCTATTGGGCGGCCAATCTGGATCTGACGGACGTCGTGCCCGAGCTCGATCTCTACGATCGCTCCTGGCCGCTCTGGACCTATTCGGAGATCACGCCGCCGGCCAAGTTCGTCCATGACACGGATGGCCGTCGCGGCGAGGCGACGTGCTCGTTGGTGTCCGGGGGCTGCATCGTCTCCGGTGCCCAGGTGCAGCGCTCGCTGCTGTTTACCGGCGCTCATCTGCATTCCTATGCCAAGCTGCAGAACGCGGTGCTGCTACCCTACGTCAACGTCGCGCGCCATGCGCGCCTCACCAACGTGGTGGTCGATCGCGGCGTGCAGATTCCGGAGGGGCTCGTGGTCGGCGAGGATCCGGAGTTCGACGCCAAGCGGTTCAGGACAACGGAGAACGGCGTGACCTTGATTACCCAGCCGATGATCGATGGGCTCAATTCATGACGCCACTGCGCGTTCTGTCGGTTGCCTCCGAGGTCTATCCCATCGTCAAGACGGGCGGGCTCGCCGATGTCGTCGGCGCCTTGCCGTGGGCGCTGATGGCGGAGGACGTCGAGGTCCGCACGCTGATCCCGGGTTACCCCGCAGTCATGACCGCGCTGGAGCAGGCCAGCGAGATCAGCTCGCTGCCGAACTTCTTCGGCGGCAATGCCCGGCTGCTCGGCGGCAGTCATGGTGCGCTCGATCTGTTCGTGCTCGATGCGCCGCATCTCTATGACCGCGAGGGCAACCCGTATCTGGGACCCGACGGCAAGGACTGGCCGGACAATGCGTTCCGCTTCGCGGCGCTGGCGCGAGCGGCGTCCTATATCGGCCTCGGCGCGGTGCCGGCCTTCGTGCCCGACATCGTCCACGGCCACGACTGGCAGGCCGGGCTCGTGCCGGCCTATCTGCTCTACAGCCACCGGCCGCATCCGGGCACGGTCATGACCGTGCATAATCTCGCCTTCCAGGGCCGCTTTCCGCGTCACTTCCTGCCGCCGCTCGGCCTGCCGCCGGAATCCTTCTCGATCTACGGCCTCGAATATTACGGCGACATCAGCTTCCTCAAGGCGGGACTGCAATTCGCCGACAAGATCACGACGGTGTCGCCGACCTACGCCCGGGAGATCCAGAGCGACGAGCAGGGCATGGGCCTCGGCGGCCTGCTGCGCCAGCGCGCGTCCGACCTCGTCGGCATCCTCAACGGCATCGATACGGCGGTGTGGGATCCCGGCAGCGATTCGGCCATCCCATCGCATTTCGGCATCGAGCGGATCGAGGCGCGGGCACCGAACAAGGCGGCGCTGCAGACGCGCATGGGCCTGCAGGTCGCGCCGGAGACGTTCCTGCTCGGTGTCGTCAGCCGGCTGACGTCGCAGAAGGGATTGGACCTGCTGCTATCCTGCCTGCCGACCTTGACCGGTAGCGGGATTCAGCTGGCCCTGCTTGGCGACGGCGAGGCCGAACTGCGCGACGCATTCCGCGCAGCCGCCGCGCACCATCCAGGACAGATCGGCGTCGTCATCGGCTATGACGAGAGCCTGGCGCATCTCATTCAGGCCGGCTGCGACGCGCTGGTCGTGCCGTCGCGGTTCGAGCCGTGCGGCCTGACGCAGCTCTGCGCCCTGCGCTATGGCGCGCTGCCGATCGTCACCGCCGTGGGCGGCCTCGCCGACACCGTCATCGACGAGACCGAGGCCGGCGTCGCCGCAACGGGGTTCAAGTGCGCCTCCGTGACGGCGGAGGCGCTCGATCAGACCCTGCGCCGCGCCGCTGCGGCCTTCTACGCCTCGCGCAGCAACGCCGCGAACTGGACCCGCATGCAGCTCAATGCGATGCTGACCGACGTGTCGTGGCGGCATCGCGCCGGCCGTTATGCCGAACTCTACCGGCAGATCGTCGCGCAGCGGCGGCCGGCGGCTTGAAGGACTGACGACGTTACGACCACCGTCATTCCGGGGCAAGGCCGCAGGCCTTGAACCCGGAATCTCGATGTTGTCTTGCGTCCGTTCCTGAAATCTCGGGATTCCGGTTTTAATCGTCAACGTGTTGCCGCTTCGCGGCTGCGCATTGACGATTGCCCCGGAATGACGGTGACATCGCGCTCCTTGTTGACGCAGTGCCAGCGGTCGCGAGGCTTGCAGCCCAGCCCAGCGCGCACCTCATGCCGATCCCGCTGGACGCCCAGAGGCGTGCAGCGGATAGTCCCGCCAGCTCCGATCAATATCCCTGCGCGAGACCTCATGACCGATACCCAGCCTTCCTCCGACTCCTTCGACCTGATCATCCGCGGCGGCACCGTCATCGACGGCACGCGCGCGCCACGTTTCGAGGCCGATGTCGGCATCAAGGACGGTCGCATCGTCGCCATCGGCGAGCTTGGTGGCCGCAAGGCTGCACGCGTCATCGACGCCACCGGCCGCATCGTTGCGCCGGGCTTCATCGACTCCCACACCCATGACGACAGCGCGGTGCTGGTCGATCCCGACATGATCTGCAAAGTCTCGCAGGGCGTGACCTCCGTCGTGACCGGCAATTGCGGCGTCAGCATCGCGCCGCTGAAGCCGGGCTCGCCGCGGCCGATGCCGCTCGGCCTGCTGTCGCCCGGCGACGGCCGGGTCGCAGAGTACGCCTCGTTTGCGGACTACGTGGCTGCACTGCGCGCGGCACCGGCCGCCGTCAACGTTGCGCCGATGGTCGGCCACACCGCGCTGCGCGCCTCGGTCGTGAGCGACCTCGGCCGGGCCGCGACCGACGCGGAGATCGCCGAGATGCGGGCTCATGTGCAGGAGGCGCTCGACGCCGGCGCCATCGGCGTCTCGACCGGGACGTTCTATCCGCCGGCGGAGGCGGCGCCGACCGAGGAGATCATCGAGGTCTGCCGGCCGCTCACCGGCAGCGGCGGCGTCTACGCGACGCACATGCGCAACGAGGCGAACGACGTGATCAAGTCGCTGGAGGAGAGCTTTGCCATCGGCAAGACGCTCGACGTCCAGGTGGTGATCTCGCATCACAAGGTGGTGGGCCCCGCCAATTTCGGCCGCACCAAGGAGACGCTGCCGCTGATCACGAAGGCGATGAGCTGCCAATGCGTCGCGCTGGACTGCTACCCCTACAACGCCTCGTCGACCATGCTGCACACCGATCCGGCCAAGCTGCAGGTCAGGGTCGTCGTCGCGGCCTCCGGGCCGCATCCCGAAGTGGCGGGTCGCGATCTCGCCGACATCGCCGCGGGCTGGGGCGTCGACCGGCTCGAAGCGGCAAAGCGGCTGCAGCCGGCGTCGGCGATCTACTTCGCGATGGATGAGGCCGACGTGCAGACCATCCTCGCCTTCGAGCCGACCATGATCGGCTCCGACGGCCTGCCGTTCGGCGAGCGTCCGCATCCGCGGCTCTGGGGCACGTTCCCGCGCGTGCTCGGCTATTACTGCCGCGAGCTCGAGCTGTTCTCGCTGGAAACCGCGGTCTGGAAGATGAGCGGGCTGACCGCGCAGAATTTCGGCATCAAGGGACGCGGCACGATCGCGATCGGCAACCACGCCGACATCACGATCTTCGATGCGGCCAGCGTGCGTGACAGCGCGACCTATGATGACCCCTGCGTGCCGGCCGCCGGCATCGAGGCCGTCATCGTCAACGGCGCGCTGACCTGGTGGCAGGGGGCGCACCAGAAGGCGCATGCGGGGCAGGTGATCACGCGCGTATTATTGCAGTGATCTAGCTAGATCGTGAACGGGCGCTGGCTGTCGTACTCACGATCTTCCTTGCCGATCCTGTAATGGTTCGGCGATTGCGTCGGCAGCATCTTGCGCTGAATCTGAAGGTGGAAATCGTTGTAATTGCCCTTGAATTGACCGTTCGCCCAGACCAGCAGCAGCGCCGCGGTGAAGACGCTGTTGATGGCGCCATCGAATGACACCTGATTGTCCTGGCAGCCCGAGATCAGACGGATGCTGGCCTTGGCGACATCGCTCGACTCCGCACCCGGCCCGCCCTTCGCGGCCCGGCCGATGGCTTCATAAAATGCGCGGTTCTGCTCATAAGTACGGAGGGCGATATCCTGCGGCAAGAACTTGGGCGCATAGCTGATCCCTTTCGTCGCGGCCCTGCCGGCCACGGCGATATCCAAATTCCCGGCGAAGCCGGCGGCCTGCGCCATCTCGTAGTAGCTCACCTTGGCCACAGTGCCGCTATGGCAGGAATCGGAGAGAATCAGAACGCGAACGCCATCGGCGATCGCGCCGTACACGCGATAGAGTTCATCATCGATCATCTGTCCGTCATAGAGGCACCAGGTCTCATCGAGTGCGTCGATCTCGTCACCGTCGAGGTCCTGAACCTGACTGCCGTGGCCCGAATAGGTGAGCAGCAGAATGTCTCCGCTGTTCAAGTCGCGGGCGGCCATCGTCAGCATGTCAGTCACGGCGCCGCGCGTGGCCTGCTCGCTGAGCAGAATGCCGGTCCGATAGCCCGCCGTCTTCGCAATCGCCTCCATCGCGCGCGCATCATTCTCACAGGCGTTCAGCTTGCCGTCCCACCCAGCATAGTGCTTCGGGTCCAGCCGATTGAGACCGATATGCAGCGAAATGCCCTTGGCCATTTCTGTCCCCCTGATGTCTCGGCTCGCAAACATCAAGCCGGCGGTTCGAGCCGATTGCCGCTTTCCGTAACCACCCAGGCGCAGATCGCGCAGATCGCATCGCCATAGTCGCCGTGCCAACGGCAGTTCGCGCGGATCGAACACCGCGGCAGCGCCACGGTGCGCTCATTCGGCAAGAGCTCCAGCCCGTGCTCGTTCAGGATCTTGGCGACGCCACAGCGCTTGCCATCCCACTTCCCGCAGCCGCGCGCGAGGCACGGCGACGAGAAGCGAAAGCGCTGTTCCGGCGGACGTCCCTGCCGGGCGATTGCGACGAAGGCGGCGTCGACCTCGAAGCGCTCGGGAATGAAATCGATCCGGCCCTCGGCATTGACGATGCCGAGCAGCGTGTTGCCGTCGGCGCAGCGCGAACTCGGGCACATCGGCACCGACTTCGGCTTCACGGATGCTGCATCGGACATCGCCTGAACGCCTCTCGATTCGCTCTCGCCTCGCCCGGCTTGCTTGGTCTGGACATCGCCGTGATCCGAACGTGTGCCGGGCATTCGACCGCACTCAGGGATTATCCAGCTTCGGTCGATAGACAGCTCCGTAAATTTGGGAGCCAGGTCCCGCTCCGAACGCCTTGATCTGCGACAGCGGCGTCGCAACCATGTCGCCGCGCGTATCGAGCTTTGCGATTTCGGCCGTCACCGCCTTCTGAATGGCTTGCTCGATCTCAGACTTCAACTGGTCGGAGAGCGGAGCGCCATCGATCTGAGCGACGAAGCGCTCCATCTCCGGCGCCGGCGCCGCCTTGGCGCCTCCACGCTTCGCAATCTCAGCGTCCAAAGCGGCCAGCGCAGCGACAAGATCACCCTGGACGCCGACGATCTGGCGCGCATGGTCGCGCAACGACACCAGATCGTCGATGGATGCGGGCCCTTTGACGGCCGCCGCCAACGCGTTGCCAATGGCAACGCCATAGACCATGATTGCTCCACCGGCGAAGGATGCGATTCCGCCAGCTGTACTCTTCTCGGTCATGATGTCCCCCTCCAAACCTTCAAGGCGCTGACTGAAGATCGATCGTGGCGATCAGACCCGCAGTGGCGCCGCCGTGCGTTCCCCCGAACGATTGGATTTGAGACAACGCCGTGATCTTCAGGTCGCCGCCGCTATCGTGAGCGGCAATGGCAGCCTTCACCGCATTATTGACGGCCTGCTCGATGCTCTGTCTCGCCTGTGGCTCGATCGGAAGGCCGGTGATCTGCACGGTGAAGCGTTCGGATGGCACGACCTCGGCAGGCGCCGCGCCCTTGGCGGCCGCCTGTCCGCCGCGCTTGACGATTTCCTCGTCGAGCGCGTTCACCGCAGAAACCAGATCGCCTTGAGCGTCGACGATTGCCTTCGCGTGCGAGCGCAATGTGACCAACTCATCCAGAGTGATACCGCCACTTGCGAGCGCATTGCCGATCGCAAGGCCGTACAGAGGCACCACTCCGCCTGGAACGCCTTCCTTCGCCAAATTCGCCTCCCTCGTCCTCTATACAATCTAAGGTTAGTATTTTACGATACCAATCGTCAACGATGTCGCGGCAAATTTCATGTTCTCTCGTGTACCCCACGCCGATACCGAGATGCCGGTCCGATCAATCCCTTCCGGCGGCTTGCCTACCGCTCAACCGCGCTATGTGGTCTGGGAGATCACGCTTCTCTGCAACCTGAAGTGCAGCCATTGCGGGTCCCGGGCCGGCGCACCTCGCAATGACGAGCTGACCACCGCGGAATGCATCGCTCTGATTGGCGAACTTGCGCGCGCTGGCACCAAGGAGATCGTTCTGATCGGCGGCGAAGCTTACCTCCGCCCCGATTGGCTAGTCCTCGTCGAGGAGATCACTCGTAACGGCATTGTCTGCGGCCTGCAGACCGGCGCCCGGGCACTCACGGAAACGAAGATCGAAGCAGCCGCGCGCGCCGGACTCAAGACCGTCGGCGTTTCCATCGACGGCCCGGCCGCTACACATGATCGGCTCCGCGGTATCAAGGGCAGCCACGGCCAAGCGGTGGCCGCGCTCCGGAACGCGCGAAAGCATGGGCTGATGGCGACCGCCAACTCGCAGGTCAATCGTCTTACCCTGGGGGGCCTGCGCGACATTTTCGATACGATCATCGACGCCGGGGCCTCCGCCTGGCAGATTCAGCTCACCGTGCCCATGGGCAATGCGGCCGATGCTCCATCCTTGCTGCTGCAGCCCTTCGATCTCGCTGCGCTGATGCCGGAGCTGTTTGCACTGTTCGAAGAGGGCCTCGATCGCGGCCTGCAGCTTATGCCCGGTAACAACATCGGGTATTTTGGTCCATACGAAGCGGCTTGGCGCAGTACCTCCGGACGATTCGAATACTACGGCGGCTGCCAGGCCGGACGGGCTGGCCTGGGAATCGAGGCTGACGGCGCCATCAAGGGCTGCCCGTCGCTCCCCACGGCCGCCTATGTCGGCGGCAATATCCGCGATCGATCATTTACCGACATCTGGAACGACAGCGCCGAACTGCGTTTCATGCGCGATCTCGACGAGAGCCGCGGGCGCCGCTGGGGGTTCTGCGCCAAGTGCTACTATGGTCCGATTTGCCGCGCCGGGTGCAGTTGGACCGCGCACGTGCTGTCGGGACGGCCTGGCAACAATCCGTTCTGCCACTACCGGGTATTGCGGCTGGCCGAACGCGGCTGGCGCGAGGTGATCGTGCAGCGGACGAGGCCATCGGGACGACAGCCGTTCGACCATGGCTGCTTCGACATCATGATCGAGGACGCCCACGGCGGCCGATACGGCCAGGAAGTGTACGCGAGCGACGAGTTCCAGGATCTCGCGCCTGACGCTGCGGCGAGGCTGGACCAGCTGCTGCTCTGCGAGTCCTGCAAGCACTTCTTCTATCAGGGAGAGCCGGAATGCCCGCATTGCCGCGCAGGCGCGGACGCAACGAACAGTGCCGATGATCACGTGCGGGTCGTGCAACGCGTCATGCAGCACCACAACGAGATCGAACAAATACTGCGCCGTATCGCGGCGCCCGCCGGACCGAAGGGCGCCTCCGCAGGTTGAGCGGAGTCGTTCTTCGGTGCCTACGGCCGCGGGAAGGCGCTGGCGAAAGTCGTCTGGTCCAATCAAACCCAACCGAGGAGAGTATCCCATGAATGCAAATGAAGACGTCAGAGCCGCGTTGGCGAACATTCCCGTGTCCTGGCTGCACATGCCGGCTTTGGCGTTCGCGGAAGCAGGAGCAGCGGGCGCGAAGGAATTCGGGCCGAAGATCGCGCCCGCCGTGCTGGCGCTCGGCGCTGCAGCCGCAGGAGCGATCGTCGGCGGTGGCCTGCAACTCACGCATCAATACCTTCACGACCGCAAAGCCGGACCTGTATCGTATCAGGGCATCGACAAGGTGATCTGCACGGCGACCTTCGCCGAGATCGAAGCAGCCGCAACGCGCATCTACCAGGAGTGCGCCCAGGCCAAGGACGGCAATACGCTGCAGCAGATCATCGATACTGCGGCAGGCGCGAAGTTCGTTCCGGCGCTGGTGCCCGTTGCCGGAGCGGCGGCGGCCTTCATTGCCGGTGTCTATGCCGGTGCTGCGGCGGCACGTCACTGATCAACAGTGAAACTGATCAACGCTGAAGACGGGCGCGCGGCTTGCCCGTGCGCCGGTTTCACAGGTGCGGCATCGCATGATGCCGACCGAGTCGACTGGCGGCTTTGGCCCCCCGGGCATCGTGGACGGTGTGTGCGCCAGACCCGCCGCGACCAGCGGCGGCAAACCGTTCCGGTCGCAGCATAGCTCAGCGGAATGGCGATGGGCCCTTCTGAGTTTTCTTACTTCGTTCGTCCATTTAAGCCTTTGGCGGATTTGCCGAGTTCAAAATGCCCGCCCCGCGGCGTGCGGTGGCCTATGCATCCAATTGGCGATCCAATTTTGGCGTCGGCACCAGCCTGGACAGGCGTGGCCTGGATCGCTAGCTAAGCCGCTGCAGCCATCGCGCGCGCGAATTCGGGATAGCATTCGGCGAGCTCGTCGAGGATCCGGCCGCGGATCAGCTCGACCGTCGCCCGGTCCGGCGCGGGCGTCGGCGGCACGATCTCCGGCACCGCATAATCGAATCCGGTACGATCGCGCATGTCGTCGGCGGAGTAGCCCGGGTGCACCGAGCGCAGCCGGAAGCCGCCGCGATCGCGGTCGAAATCGAACAGCGCCAGATTGGTCAGCAGCGCATGCGGTCCGCCGCGGCGCTTCACCTCGGGCGTGGTCGCAGCGGCGCTGACGAAATCCACCTTCGGCACCAGCACGCGCGGCGAATGCTCCTCGCGAAACAGGATCACCCGCGGAATGAGATGGTAGAGATAGGCCGAGCCGAACGAGCCCGGCCAGCGCACATCCATCCGCGGATAGTCGCCGGTGCCGACCAGGTTGATGTTCCCGGCGCCGTCGATCTGGCCGCCGCCGAGAAAGAACGCGTCGACGCGGCCCTGCGCGGCGCAGTCGAACAGCTCGACGCCGCCATTGGTGAAGAAATTGTGCCGGCTCGAGCCGAGGATCGAGATGCGGACAGGCGGCTTGCCCTGTTGCGCGTTGCGTGCGCGCAGCAGCATCGCGCCGGCCGCCGGGATCGGCGACGAGGCGCCGACGGCGACATGGCGGATGCCATCGAGCAGGTCGGCGATGACGGTGATCAGCAGTTCTTTGCGTGCGCGCTCGTCGTGCATGGTCATGCCACCTCCTTGCAGCGGGTCAGGAAGGCGGAGAGATAGCTGCGAAAGCCCTCGTCGGTGCGCGCCATCGCGGCGTAGTGCGCCAGCTCGGCGCCATCGGTCTCGTACTCGTCCCACAGCGGCAGCGGCCAGGCCCCGTTCTCGGCGACTGCGATCGCATCGACATAGAGCGTCGGCAGCACGCCGGCGGCGGAGTCCTCGGTCGCCATCAAATCGCGATCGACGATACGCTCGACGGTGACCAGCGTGCGCTTCGCCGCATAGGCCATCGTCGCCAGCTCACGGTAGCGGCCGATGCGGACATTGCCGAAGCGGTCGGCCTCGGGGGCATGAAACAGCGCCACGTCGGGCGTGATCGCCGGCACCACGACCACCTTGCCGGGCTCGCCGACCGGACTGTCGATCACCTTCCAATCGGGGCGGACCTGCAGCAGATCGCTGCCGATGATGCCGGCGATCGGCATGAACGGCACGCCCTTCTGCCCGGCCAGCAGGCCGGCATGGATCGCAGGGCAGGTGGCATCGCGCAGGCGGATGCTGCCGTCGCGCACGGCCGCGACGAAGCGCGGTGCGCCGCCGGCCTCGCCGAGCGAGACGGCGCTGGTTTCCACCACCGCGGCCACGCCGGCGCCGATCAGCAGATCAGCCTGGAGGCCCGATATCGGCACGCAGACGAGATGCAGCCCGGTGAGGCCGGCCTCGATCATCGCTGCCGTCGCCGCCATCGAGACGCCGGCACGGTCGACCGGGATCGCGATCGATTGCCCCGGTGCGATGGATGCGACGAGCACCTCCAGGCCGACCATCTCCGTCATCGGCGTATCCTCCCGTTGTTGCTTTGCCGCGCAGTGTAGCGATGCCTCGCGGACCTGTCAGTGCTCGTATGCGACCGTCGAGCCGCGGATGATGAGCTCCGGCGCCAGGACGATGTGGTCGGTCGCTGCCTCGCGCCCGGCAAGGCGGTCGAGCAGCAGCCGCGCCGCGGCTTCCCCCATGTCGCGCTGGGCGATCCGCACCGTGGTCAGCGGCGGCGCGACCATGTCGACGAACGGCATGTCGTTGTGGCCGACCACGGAGATATCACCGGGGCAGGTCAGGCCGCGCGCGGCGAGCGCGTCATAGACGCCGAGCGCCAGCAGATCATTGGCGGCGACGATTGCGGTTGGGCGCGTCCGCCGCGCGAGCAGGCGCAGCGCAGCCTCGCGACCCGCCGCACGCGTATAAGTTTCGACGGCTTCGACCGGCGTATGGCGGGCCGACAGTCCCGCAGCCCTGATGCTGGCCTCGAAGCCGGCGCGGCGGCGTGCGCCGGTCGAGATGTGCTGCGGGCCCGCGACGTGACCGATGCGCCGGTGGCCGAGCGCGACGAGATGCTGGACGGCGAGACGCATGCCGGCGGCGTCGTCGCTTGCTGCCGAGGGCAGGAGTCCGGCGGCGTCGACGCGATTGACAAGCACCACCGGCAGCGCTGCATCCAGGCAGTGCTTCACGACGTCGTCACGCAAACTCACCGTCGCCAGTACCAGACCGTCGACGCCGCGCGCGATCAGCCGGTCGACGAGATCCCGCTCCGACCCCTCTGTGCCGGCGTCGGCCACGATCGTCGCATAGCCCTGCGCGTGGAGATGATCGGCGATGCCGGACAGCATCGGCGGAAAGCCGGGGTCGGCGATATCCGGCGCGAGCACGCCGATCAGGCCGCTGCGTCCGGTGCGCAGGCCCTTGGCGGCCATGTTCAGCCGGTAGCCGAGCGCGTTGGCTGCGGCCTGGATCTTGTCCGCGACATCGGCAGCGACGAGGTGCTTCATCGCCGGGCTGAGCGCGCGCGAGACCGTCGAGGGATGCACACCGCAACGGGCGGCGACGTCCTTGATCGTCGGGCGCGAGGACGACGCATGCAGGCCTGCTGCCGGTCGCAATGTCCGTTTCATTCCCAGCCTCTGATGTCGCCGCGCAACGACGTTTTGATCATGCTATACCTTGACACGCTTTGCGTGTATGCAATAAATTCGGCTTTGCAATCGATTGCAATAGAACAATGGGAAACGTCCACATGACAGCGAGCGCGCTGAAGCCGCATCTGGTCAGCCCGGAGCATCTCGATCCGCATTGGCGCTGGGGGCGGGCGATTCCGTCGCATGGCCATGTCTCGGTGGATTTCGAGCGCCGCGTCGATTTCGACAGGTTGCGGCGCTACCGGCTGGCGCGGGCGCGCGCGGCGCTGAAGGCGTCGGGCTATGGTGCGCTGCTGCTGTTCGACGTCAACAACATTCGCTACGTGTCTGGCACCAAGATCGGCGAATGGGAGCGCGACAAGCTGTGCCGTTTCGCGCTGCTGGCCGGCGACGGCGAGCCGATCGTGTGGGATTTCGGCTCGGCGGCCGTCCACCATCGTCTGTTCTGTGATTGGCTGGCGCCGGAGAATTGCCGCGCCGGCATGCTCGGGATGCGCGGCACCGTGCCGCCGGCCGTCGGGCTGATGAAGGCGCATGCCGAGGAGGTCATGAGTCTTTTGCGCGCCGCAGGCGTTGCCGACATGCCTGTCGGCGTCGACCTTGCGGAAACGGCGATGTTCTTCGAGCTGCAGAAGGCCGGCATGAAGGTGGTCGATGGCCAGCAGGTCATGCTGGACGCGCGCGAGATCAAGAACATCGACGAGATCATGCTGCTCAACCAGGCCGCGGCCATGGTCGACGGCGTCTATCATTCGATCTACGAGCACCTGAAGCCGGGCGTGCGTGAGAACGACATCGTCGCGCTCGCCAACAAGATGCTCTACGAGATGGGCTCCGACGACGTCGAGGCGATCAATGCCATCTCCGGTGAGCGCTGCAATCCGCATCCGCACAATTTCACCGACCGCATCCTGCGTCCGGGCGACCAGGCGTTCTTCGACATCCTGCAGTCTTATCAGGGCTACCGGACCTGCTACTACCGCACTTTCAACGTCGGCCGCGCCACGCCGGCGCAGCACGACGCCTACAAGCAGTGCCGCGAATGGCTCGACAATGCGATCGCGCTGATCAAGCCGGGCGTCTCGACCGACACCGTGGCCAAGGTCTGGCCTAAGGCCGAGGAGTTCGGCTTTCCCTCGGAGATGGCGGCCTTCGGCTTGCAGTTCGGCCACGGCCTCGGGCTCGCTCTGCATGAGCGCCCGATCATCTCGCGGCTGGTCTCGCTGGACAATCCGATGGAGATCAAGACCGGCATGGTGTTCGCGCTTGAGACCTACTGTCCGGCGACCGACGGCTTCTCGGCTGCGCGTATCGAGGAGGAGGTGGTGGTCACCGACAAGGGCTGTCAGGTGATCACGCTGTTCCCGGCCGAGGAATTGCCGATCGCCAACCGCTACTAAGCGAACGGACGGTGCGACCAGGAGAGTGGTCTTCGTGTTTTCGTCATTGCGAGCGAAGCGAAGCAATCCAGGGCGGCAGCCGTGACTCTGGATTGCTTCGTCGCTTCGCTCCTCGCAATGACGGCATCCGTGATAAGTAGGACGAGGAGACGACAATGACCACGACGCATTCGCTCGGCTGGATCGGCATGGGGCGCATGGGCTATCCGATGGCTGAGCGCCTGCTCAAGGCCGGCCACAAGGTGTCGATCTTCAATCGCACCCGCGCCAAGGCCGAGCCGCTGGCGGCGAAAGGGGGCGTCATCGTCGATCGTCCCCGCGATCTCGCCGCGTGCGACATCGTGTTCACGATGGTGTCGACGGGCAAGGATCTCGAGCAGGTCTATTTCGGCGACAACGGCCTGGTGGCCGCCGGTTCTGGATCGCGTCCCCGGATCCTGGTGGACTGCTCCTCGATCGGCATCGAGCAGTCGGAGGCGATCGCCGCCAAGCTCGTTCGACTGGGCTGTGAGTTCGTGCGGGCGCCGGTGTCCGGCAACGGCAAATGCGTCAAGGCCGGCAAGCTGTCGTCGGTCGTCTCCGGCCCCAAGGCCGCATTCGAGGTCATCGCACCCTATCTGGCGAAGATCGCCGTCTCCGGCGTGTCCTATGTCGGCGAGGGCGAGCTCGCGCGCATCTGCAAGATCGCGCACAACGTGTTCCTCGGCGTCGTGATCCAGAACCTGGCCGAGATCACCATCCTGGCGCAGAAGGCCGGCGTGCCGCGCCATGCCTTCCTGAACTTCATGAACGCCAGCGTCATGGGGTCGACCTTCACCAGGTACAAGAGCAACGCGCTGGTCAATCTCGACTGGACCACGACCTTCACGCCGCCGCTGCTGCGCAAGGATCTCGATCTCGGCCTGTCGGCAGCGCGCCAGCTCGACGTCGCGATGCCGGTGACAGCCGCGACGCGCGAGGCATTGCAGGCCCATGTCGGCGCCGCCTCGCTGCAACCGGATCCCGCTGGCTATCTGGAGAAGGACTTTGCGGCGCTGCTGGAGACCGTCGCGCTCGCGGCGGGTCTCAAGCTGCAGCCCGAGAACGTGCCGATGCCGACGGGATTGGAGACGGAGGGATAACGTCCGTCAAACCGTCAGCGCCCGCCAGCGCGTGTCGCGCGCGGAGGGGCGGCGGTGCAGGCGGGCATCGAGCAGGTCGCGTGCCTGGGCCAGCGCGCCGCTGCGGATCAGCGCCAGGATGTAGGTGTCCTCGATCACCTCGCGCTGCGCGTGGCTGCCGCCGATGCGGGGGAGATCGCCGATGGCGGGCGCAAGCTCGCGCGCGCATCCGCGCCAATTGTCATCGGCGAACGCACGCAGCGCCCGCAACATGTGCGGCACGATGCGCCCGGCCGGCAGTCTGCCCTCGGCCTGCCGCCGCTCGATCGCGGCAAGGCGTCCCTTGAGCGCGGCGCTGTCATGCGTCGCTGCCGCGATCATCACCAGATGCATCTCGGCGAAGGCGAGGGTCGAACCCGTGAAGCGCGTGCTCGCATAGGCCGCCGTGTCGGCCCATGCGTTGGGCGGCACCGGTTGCTCGTCAGCCATCAGCCGCCACAGCAGCGAGGCGCAGTCGGACAGGGTGTTGAGCGGCGGCGCCGAGTCCATCGTCGGCACCAGCACGTCGGTATAGACCGCCAGCGCCTTGTCGGCATCGCCCCGGTCCAGCGCGCCGAGCGCCTGGTGCCAGCAGATATGGCCATGCAGCATTCCCGTGCGGTCATAGTCGCCGATCCACCCCGCGACGAGCGCATCGGCCTCGTCCACCGCGCCGTCCTCGAACATCGCATGCAGCAGCGCATGCACGGCATAGGCGTTGTGCCGGCGCAGCGCGAAGCTGCGCTCGGTGACGACGCGGCCCTTCGCCAACTCGCCGGCCTCGGTCAGGGCCCAGCCATGGTTGGACATGAACCACCAGTCCTCGCCATAATCAGCGGCGAAGCGGTCGCAGAGGTCGCGGCGGGCGGCATCGTGATCGGCGCGGCCGGAGAAGGCGAGCAGGCCGAAAGCGCCGAGCGGGAGCGCCATGATCATGGCGTCCCGCGGCCAGTTCGCCAGATGCGCCAGGGTCGATGTCAGCGCGTCAGTGCCGCGTCCCTCGATGGCGAGCACCAGGGTCGCGACATGGCTCTGCTCGCGCGGGGTGCCGCGCTTGGCAGCGAGGTCGCGGGCCCGTGCGATGGTCTGCAGCGCCGCCTCGCGCTGCATGTAGATCGCGTGGATGCGAGCACGCGCCGCGTGCGCCAGCGCGAACTCCGGATCGAGCATGATCGCCCGCTCGAACGCGTCAGTGGCCCCGGGCCAGAATGCGAGCAGCAGATCCATGCCCTCGCGATAGGCTGCGGCCGCGTCAGTGGAGGCGGTCGACAGTGGCAGGCCGTAGCGATCCTCCTCCATCTCAGCCCACCCGCGGCCTGCGGCCCTCGATCGGATAGGCCGGATCGTTGTAGCCGGGCGTCGAGGCGTGACCGGTCACGACCAGCCGGTCGATCAGCGCCTCGTCGTCGGCGGCGAAGGGATAGTCGAGCGCGCGGATGTAGTCGTCCCATTGCGCTTCGGTGCGCGGACCCGCGATCACGGAGCTGATGAAGGCGGAGTTGAGCACCCAGGACACGGCGAACTGTCCCGGCGTGAAGCCCTTCGTCTCGGCGTGACGCTTGATCTCCTGCGCCAGCTTCAACGATTCGGGCCGCCACTCGGTCTGCATCATTCGCGTATCGTTGCGGCCGGCGCGGGTGTCCGTGTCCGGCGGCGCATCGGGGCTGTATTTTCCGGTGAGCACGCCGCGCGCCAGCGGGCTGTAGGGCACGACGCCGAGGCCGTAATAGCCGCAGGCCGGCAGGTGCTCGACCTCGGGCATCCGGTTCATCGCATTGTAGTACGGCTGGCTGACGACGGGGCGGTCGATGCCGATGGCGTCGCAGAGATTGCAGATCTCGGCGAGCCGCCAGGCGCGGTAGTTGGAGACGCCGAAATAGCGGATCTTGCCGGCACGCATGAGATCGCCGATCGCGCGCACGGTTTCCTCCAGCGGCGTCGCGTGATCCTCCTTGTGCAGGTAGTAGATGTCGATGTGACCGGTGCCGAGCCGCCGCAGGCTTTCGTCCGCGGCCTGCAGCACCCAGCGCCGCGACAGGCCGGCGCGGTTGGGATCGTCGCCCATCGGATTGGCGAGCTTGGTCGCGACGATCCAGCGGTCGCGCTCGCGCGCGATGGCGCGGCCGACCACCTCTTCCGAGACGCCCTTGTTGTAGGCATCGGCGGTGTCGATGAAGTTGATGCCAGCGTCGCGCGCCTTGGCGATGATGCGGGCGGATGTCGGCTCGTCGGTGGGACCGCCGAACATCATCGTGCCCAGGCAGATCGGCGACACCTTCAGGCCGGAACGGCCGAGCTGGCGATATTGCATTCTTGCCTCATTTCAAACCGTCACCACCGCGGGCGAAGGGGATACGATAACTCTCTCAGCGCGTCATTGCGAGCGCAGCGACGCAATCCAGGGCCGGGTCGGGACTCTGGATCGCTTCGTCGCGACGCTCCTCGCAATGACGGAGAGGCGAGAGCACGGCTCACTCGCTCTTCAGAATCTTGAACACGCCCGAGGCCATCGCGATCACGCGATGTCCGGCCATGACCTCCGTGGTGATGAACACCAGGCTGCGGGTGATCCGCACCACATGCGGCCGCGACACCAGGGTCTCGCCGATCTTGCCGGACTCGACGAAATGCGTGTCGAACTGGATCGTCGCCATGTGCTCCTTGCCCGCGGCGTAGCGGGCCGTCATGCCGCAACTGCGGTCGGCGAGCGTCATGATCACGCCGCCCTGAACCAGGCCGCGGCGGTTGTGGTGCTTGTCCTCGGTGACGATGGCGTACTCGTGGACACCGCCGACGACCCGCTGCCACAGCGGGCCGATCAGATGCAGGAAACCGGAGGTGTCGACGATCTCCCAGCCGTCGGACGTCATCCTGGCCGCGGCCGATTTCGTCATCGCTGAAGACCCTTCCCGTTGTGGCCCGAGCCGGCCTGGAGGTCGTTTCATCTGTCGCCGGCCTGGTGTAGTCAAGCTGCATGCCGATGCCGTTCGACGATGCCACGAGGCGGAAAATCGCAAGCTGCTGCGCGGGCTTCGTGCGGCTGGAGGCGACTGTGGCGGCGGCCTCGCTGAAGCGCGCGGCGGTGGTGATCGCGCTGGCCCCGCACCACGAGACCGGCGACACGGCGCTGCTGCTCACTCTGCGCGCTGCCGGGCTGCGCAGCCATGGCGGGCAATGGGCGCTGCCGGGCGGACGCTGCGACGCCGGCGAAACGACGGTCGAGGCCGCCCTGCGCGAGCTCGCGGAAGAGCTCGGGCTGATCCTGGCGCCGGATGCGGTGCTGGGCCTGCTCGACGACTATCCGACACGGTCGGGCTATCTGATTACCCCCGTCGTCGTATGGGCGGCCAATGGCCGCACGCTGCGGCCGAATCCGGACGAGGTCGCCTCGGTGCACCGGATCGGCCTCGACGCGATCACGGCGGATGACGCGTTCGATTTCACCGCGATCCCCGAGAGCGCGCGGCGCGTCATCCGTTTTCACGCCCGCGAGGGTCTCATTCACGCGCCCACCGCAGCGCTGATCCATCAGTTCCGCGAGGTCCTGTCCGGCCGCGACACCCGGGTGCACGAGCTGGAGCAGCCGGTGTTCGCCTGGAAGTAGCCGCCGTTTCGGCTACAAGGGCGGCATGCTGCATCAGCCGATTCGCACCCTTGCCCTGATTCTCGCCTGCGCCGTTTCCGGCGCGCCGCCTTTGCTGGCCGCGGAACCCGGCTCACCGGTCGCGCCGCGCGAAGCTTTGGCACAGATGGCATCGCCGGCTGCGATTGCGGAGTATCGGCGCAAACTCGCCGAATATCAGCAGGCGCGGGCGGAGTTTGACCAGGAGGCGGGCGCCTATTGGAAGGCGATCGCCGACAAGCGCCGTGCGCGCAATGCCAAGCGCCGCGACCGCCAGCCGATCGGGCTCGACGACTATGTGTTGGAGCAGCCGCCGGTCTACACGGGGCCGAAGCGGCCGGTGAACCCCGAGCCGGAACCTGAGGGCGAGCCGCGCGAGCGCAAGTACATCCCCGTGGTCGCCGACCTCGTGAAGGCGGCACAGGAGCATTTCCAATGGTCGCCGCAGCGCCCCACCGACGACATCGATTTCAAGCGCGCCTATGCGCGCTTCGCCGCGGCGTCGGGGCTGACGCGCGAGCAGGCGGTGCGGGTCTATGCCTTCGAGACCGGCGGCAACGGCAAGCATGACTCGCAATCGGGCTTCAAGGGCAACCGCGCGATCTCGACGGCGATCGGCTACAATCAGCTCTTGACCACCAACAGTGTCGAGCTGCTGGCCGAGCAGGGCCCGCTGTTCATCCGCCTGCTCGGCGAACGCGTGGCGCAGACGTCCGGCCCGGCGCGGGGCGCGATGGAGCACAAGCTCGCGGTCCTGAAGAAGATGGTCGCGATTGCGCGCTCCGTGCCGGACGACTGGTCGGCGCATGAGAAGATCGGCAATACGCCGCAGGGGTGGGCCATGCATGCGATGGTGCTCGACATCGACGTCGGGCCGATGCTGCAGACCCACAAGCTCTTGACCTCGGTGCTGTTCGCGCGCGCCAAGGGCTACACCCGGCCGCTTTCGGCCGCAGAGCTCGAGATGATGAATCTCACCGGGGACGGCACCGGCTTCGACATGGTGACGATGCCGCTCGAGATGCGCGATCAGGTTCCGACCGCCAACTTCTTCCAGCGCGGCGGCTATGAGCGCAATCCGGTCGCCGTTCGCCACAACACCGTGGCAAAGCTGCTGGCGGTGACGGATGCCAGGATGGACTCGCTCAGCGGCCTGCCCGGCGCCAAGGAGCTGGCGGCGGCGTTCTGAGGCTGTGCTCGCTCGCCTTCACTCATCCGCGCCGAACGAGAAGCTGCCGTCGCCGTCGAGATAGGGGGCCGTCCGCATGTAGAGCTGACCGTTCTGGCCGACGAAGAACAGCGTGCCCTTCGGCACCTTCTTGGCGCCTTTGAGCAGCATGTCGGCGTTCTTGGTGCCCATCTTGTAGGCGAGCGTCTTGCCATCCTTGCCATAGGCGTAGCCCATGTCGGGCTTCAGCTCCCACGGCTCCGGCGGTGCCGCGGGCGCCGCGCTGGTCAGTGCGCCCAGCGCACCGAGGGCGATAAGGGCTTTCAGAACCGGGCTCTTCATGTCCTCCTCCAATCGATGTCGTCTCGAACAAATCACGAACGCCGAGGCAGCGTCAACGTCGCCCCGTCGCAGCGCGGTGATCGTTGGCGGATTTTTAAATTCGCCGATCTCGCGATTATCCTGCAGCGTGGTTTAGAAACATAGGCCAAGAAAACACTTTGGGGATGATTCGGATGAGCCTCGTCACGAAGATCGGTTGGGTTGCGGCGTTGTCGCTGGTGACGTTGGCGTCCGCCCGGGCCGACGACTTCAAGCTGTCCAACAACCAACGCATCGCCTGCAGCCGCGGTCTCTCCGCCGGCAAGCTCAATACGGCCGTCTGCAAGTCCTACGCCTACCTCTTCAACGTGAAGACCTCGGAATATTTCCGCTGCCAGGTCTCACTGTCGCTGACCCGGGACAACAAGGAGGTCATCAACGTCCAGACCGACGGCGGCTGCACCAGGAAGCCGCGCGTGTTCGACACCGATTCCAAATACGAGTTCGACGCCACCGAGACCGAGCCGGCGAACACCAACTCCTTCTTCGGCAATGGCGGCTATTCGATCTGGGTGGCGGATACGACCCAGCAGAAGGTGCGCGGCTGCATGACGATCTCGTCCGGGCTCGGCTCGGACATCTCCAAGTGCCTCGACATGACGTTCCAATGACCGGCGGCCTTGCGAGCGAGGCGGCCCGCCGCTCTGGGCTGCACCTGCGGTTCAAGCTGGTGCTACTGTCAATGTAAGATTGAACGCGGGGCGCATCGGTTCCGGCCTCGCGCCGTGGGAGCGGGAGAGGCTGGTGCGCCAGTCTTTCGGATGGGTTGACCCCGCGCCCACAGCCGTCCAATTTGCGGCAAAATCAATGGGAGGATCCATGCGTTTTTCGAGAATCTCTGGCACTGCAACCGGTTTCATTCTGGCAGCCGCCTGCCTGCTCGCGGCGCCAGCGGCGCAGGCGCAGAGCTTCATCAACGTGCTCACCGGCGGCACGTCGGGCGTCTATTATCCGCTCGGTGTCGCGATCGGGAAGATCTACGGCGACAAGATCCCCAATGTGAAAACCCAGGTGCAGGCGACCAAGGCCTCCGTCGAGAACCTGATCCTGCTGCAGCAAGGACGCGGCGAGCTCGCCTTCGCGCTCGGCGACTCCCTGAAAGCCGCCTGGAACGGCGAGGAGGAGGCCGGCTTCAAGTCCAAGCTGGACAAGCTGCGCACGATCGGCGCGATCTATCCGAACTACATCCAGATCGTCGCGACGGCCGAGTCCGGCATCAAGACGCTGGCGGATCTCAAGGGCAAGAGCCTGTCGGTCGGCGCGCCGAAGTCCGGCACCGAGCTCAACTCGCGCGCGATCCTCGCCGCCGCCGGCATGAGCTACAAGGATCTCGGCAAGGTGGAGTATCTGCCCTTCGCCGAATCCGTCGACCTGATGAAGAACCGGCAGCTCGGCGCCACCTTGCAGTCGGCTGGCCTCGGCGTCGCTTCGTTGAAGGATCTGTCGACCTCGTCGCCGATCACGGTGGTGTCGGTGCCGAAGGAGGTCGTCGACAAGATCGGTGCGCCGTTCGTGGCGGCGATCATCCCGGCCAACACCTATACCGGTCAGGACAAGGACGTGCCGACCGCGGCTGTGATCAATTATCTCGTCACCAGCTCGGCGGTATCAGACGATCTCGCCTATCAGATGACCAAGCTGATCTTCGATTCGCTGCCGGAGCTCGCCAATGCGCATGCCGCCGGCAAGGAGATCAAGCTGGAGACAGCGGCGCAGGACAGCCCGGTGCCGCTGCATCCGGGCGCGATCCGCTACTACAAGGAAAAGGGCATCCTGAAATAAGGAGCTGCTCGCCCGGCCTTCCTTGCAGGCCGGATCATTCGCAACCGGCTGCGCGGGAAGCCCTCCGCGCAGTCTTGTCGTTCAGGTGATTGCGGCCATGGTCAGCAGCGCCTGATGGGCGCGTTGGGGGGATCATGACGATTGAAGCCGTGAACATGGAAACGCCGGTCAAGGTCGAGTTCGACAATTTCGAGCACGGCTTTCCGGAAGGCTTCGGCCCCGGCCGCTGGGGCTATCTCGCCTACGGCATCGGGCTCGCCTTTGCGATATTCCAGCTCTACGTCGCCGCCTTCAACTATCTGCCGAGCCAGGTCGTGCGCGGCGTCCATGTCGGCTTCCTGCTGCTGCTGACCTTCGGCCTGATCGGCAACTTCACCGCCAAGACCGACGCCGGGCGCATCGCCGGCTGGACCATCGGCGCCATCGGCTTCCTCTGCGGCCTCTATCAGTGGATCTTCTATGCGGATCTGATCGCGCGCGACGGCGATCCGACGCGCACCGATCTCGTGGTCGGAACCCTGCTGGCGGTACTGATCTTCGAGGGCACGCGCCGGCTGATGGGGCTCGCGCTGCCGCTGATGTGCGGCGCCTGCCTGCTGTACTGGTTCTTCGGCCAGTATCTGCCGGCGCCGCTCAACCATCGCGGCTATGATTTCGATCAGGTGATTACACACCTCTCCTTCGGCACCGAGGGCTTCTACGGCGTGCCGATCTACGTCTCGGCGACCTACATCTTCCTGTTCATCCTGTTCGGCTCGTTCCTCGAGCATGCCGGCATGATCCAGCTGTTCACCGACGTCTCGCTCGGCCTGTTCGGTCGCACCCGCGGCGGTCCGGCCAAGGTCGCGGTGTTCGCCTCCGGCATGATGGGCACGATCTCGGGCTCGGGCGTTGCCAACGTGGTGACCGTCGGCCAGTTCACGATTCCGCTGATGATCCGGTTCGGCTACCGCCGCGCCTTTGCGGCCGGCGTCGAGGCCACCGCGTCGATGGGCGGCCAGATCATGCCGCCTGTCATGGGCGCGGTCGCCTTCATCATGGCCGAGACGCTGGGAGTCGACTACTCGGTCATCGTCAAGGCGGCCGTGATCCCGGCCATCCTCTATTTCGCCTCGGCGTTCTGGATGGTGCATCTGGAGGCCGGCAAGCACGGCCTGACCGGCATGAAGCCGTCGGAGATCCCGAGCGCCTGGAAGGCGCTGGTGGCGCGCTGGTATCTCGTGCTGCCGCTCGCCGCGCTGGTCTACATGTTGTTCGAGGGCTTCACGCCGCTGTATGCGGGCTCGATGGGACTCGCGCTGACGGTGGCGCTGATCCTGGGCACCTCGATCACCATGGGCTTCTCCAACCAGGTGCTGCGTTACGTGTTCTGGATCGGGCTGGCGCTCGTCGTCGGCGCGCTGTCGCGCAACGGCCTGCAGATCGTGCCCGTCGCTTCCGTCGTCGTCGCGCTCATCGTCATCACCGGCTTCGTGCGCGGCGGCATGGGGACCTTGCACGCCTGCCGCGACTCGCTCGCCGAGAGCGCGAAGTCGGCGCTGACCGTCGGCATGGCCTGCGCCATCGTCGGCGTCATCATCGGCATGATGACGCAGACCGGCGTCGGCTCGATCTTCGGCAGCTGGGTGATCGGCCTCGGCAAGACCAGCCTGTTCGCGGCGCTGATCATGACCATGCTGCTGTCGATCCTGCTCGGCACCGGCATTCCGACCATCCCGACCTACATCATCACCGCAGCGCTGGCGGCACCTGCGCTCGCCAAGCTCGGCGTGCCGTTGATCGCGAGCCACATGTTCGCGTTCTACTACGGCATCATGGCGGACCTCTCGCCACCGGTCGCGCTGGCCGCGCTGGCGGCGGCGCCGATCGCCAAGGAGAATCCGGACAAGATCGGTTGGGAGGCGATGCGGATCGCGCTCGCCGGCTACGTCATTCCCTTCATCTTCGTCTACTCGCCGGCATTGATGCTGCAGGCCGGCGACCCGATGGAGGCGCAGCTCGGCTTCATCGGCGCAGTGGCGTATGCCTCCGTCAAGGCGCTGATCTCGATCGGCCTGTTCGGCATGGTGGCGATCGGCTTCCTGTACGTGCGCATGACCCTGGTCGAGCGCCTGCTGGCGTTTGTCGCGTCGGTCTGCCTGCTCGGCGAATTTCCCTACAGTGACGTGCTGGGATTTGCCCTGGCGGTGGTGATCGTGGCGTGGCAGTGGCGGCAGCGGCCGCCGGCTGCCGTGGCGGCCTCCGCTTGAGCCTCTGCCTCGCGTCATCGGGTGTGGTGAAGGCGCTGACGCTCGCCGGCTTCACTTTGGCTTGGACCCACTCGGTCGAGAAGACCGCGTGGCAGGAGGATTGGCGCGTCACGGCCGATGGTCTCGAACTGGTGCAGGCGCGCGTCAAGGGCTCGGGCGCGGGCATGGAGCCGCCGCCGGAGGCGCGGCTGGTCGACGGCTGGTTCCAGTGGCAGACCCAGCGGGGGCCGCTGTCGCGGATCGTGCTCGCCAATTCCGGCGCGGCTGGGGAGTGGCGCATCTGTGCGGACGGGCAATGCCGGACGCTGTCGGACATTTTCGGCCATGACATCGGCGCCGCGACCATCACGATGAGCGCCTGTAGCGAATAACGAACGACGGGAGCACGCGATGGATCGTCTCGAGGGCAAGGTGGCGCTGGTTGTGGGTGCCGGCTCGATCGGACCGGGCTGGGGCAATGGCAAGGCCACGGCCGTGACCTTTGCCCGGCACGGCGCCAAGGTTTTCTGCGTCGACCGCAACAAGGACGCCGCCGCGGAGACCGCCTCGATCATTTCAGGCGAAGGCGGGCAGGCCGAGGCGTTCACCGCCGACGTCTCGAAGGCCGTCGAGGTCGAGGCGATGGTGAAGGCTTGCGTTGCCGCCTATGGCCGCATCGACGTGCTCGACAACAATGTCGGCATTGCGGAGATGGGCAGCGTGGTCGAGGTCGATGAAGCGGAATGGGACCGCGTGTTCGCGGTCAACCTGAAGAGCGCCTATCTTGCCATGAAGCACGTCATTCCGGTGATGATCGCGCAGGGCGGCGGCTCCATCATCAACATCTCCTCGGTAGCCTCCATCCGCCAGGTCGGCATCTCCTATGTCAGCTACGGCGCCAGCAAGGCGGCGATGAACCAGATGACGCGCACGACCGCGGTCGAGTTCGCGCCGAAGCACGTCCGCGTCAATGCGATCCTGCCCGGGCTGATGAAGACGCCGATGGTCGAGCACTCCGCTGGGCTGGCTGCGAGCTACGCCAAGGGCGATGTCGAGGAGATGTGGAAGAAGCGCGATGCGCAGGTGCCGATGGGGCATATGGGCGATGCCTTCGACGTCGCCAATGCTGCGGTGTTCCTCGCCTCCGACGAGTCGCGCTATGTCACCGGCACCATGCTCGTGGTCGATGGCGGGTTGACCTGCAGGAGTTAGGTCTCGCCGCTCTCGTCATTGCGAGCGAAGCGACGTGTCCGCCGTAGCTCGAAGAGCGAGGGCGGAAGCAGTCCGGAGTCTCTCGGGAGCTCTGGATTGCTTCGTCGCCTTCGGCTCCTCGCAATGACGGTGGTGTGGAACGGCTTTGTCTTGTTGAGGGCTATTGCGCCATCGCCAGCATGCCGCCCGCGAATGCATGCCATGCCGAGGTCACGCTGATCGGCCAGTTCAGGAGCTTCACGGCGATCAGCGCCAGCCCGCCATAGACGTAGACCGGGTGGACACGTCCGAACGTGCGGCGGTCGTGGATGATGGCGACGACGAGCAGCAGGTAGGCGACGAAGGCCGGCGGGATCGTTACGAACACCGGCGGCGGGCCGAGCGGGCCGGACGGCGCCAGGAATGTCAGGAACCAGCGCGCCACGGCGGCGTCGAGCAGCGAGATGCCGGCGAGCAGCATCAGCCGCTTGTGCGTTTCCGGCCGGCGCAGATGGACAACCGCGAGCGTAAAGACCACGGCAAAGAAGGCGATGCCGCTGAGCGGCACGATGGCAAAGGCGATGCCCTCATTGACCTGCCCCATTGCCGCGGAGCGCTTCATCGCCTCGATGGCAACGAGGAAGCCAAAGATCGTCATCGCCGTGGCGAGCGATACGCCGAAGATGCCGAGCGAGCGGTGCCGCGCCGTGCGTCCGGATGCGGCAAGCCAGCTCTGCAGCGCGAAATACAGAGTCCAGGTGAAGAACAGGAAGCCGTGGAAATGAATCACGGGCGCGCCGGAGAATGAGCCGCGGGCCAGTGGCAGCCAGTAGGTCGGTGCGAAGCCGATGATCGCAATGGCCATGCAGGCCAGAGCCATGTTGAAATAGAAATAGCGCGCAGGGGACGCAACGACGCCGCGTGCGCGCGAATTGTCGGTCAGAATAGTCATGCGGTTGTGTCTGCGGGGATCGCAACAGGTTCAAATGGCGACCGAGGGCATCGCCGGGGGCGCGCATCCACAACATCGCGAGGGGAATGCGCGGCACGACCACACGCATTTTTGTCGGGCCGCAATCAGCTCGTGAGCGCCCGTTCGCAAGGGGCGCCTTCTGCAGGAAAGGACTGTCGCACCGCGGCTGCCGCTGTATAGTTGAAGTCGCCGCGGCGGCGGTTACGCCCCGCGCGCCGTGCCGGATCGCCCACGACCTGAGAGAGCCATCTGCCTTGACCGCATCCGTCTCCTCATGGGCTGCAGCCGATCGCCGGGATGGGATGCTGCGCCTCGCTGCGCTTGTCACGCTCGGATGGCTGGTCTCGACCCAGGCCCATGCGGTCGGCGCGGCCGAGCCCGGCAAGGAGCCGGCGGTGGATGCCGGTGCCTGTATGGCGGCCTCGGAGGCGCGCGATGGCGACAAGGTGCTCACCGAATGCGGCGCCGTGATCGACAATCCCAAGGCCGCGAGGGCCGATCGCATCAACGCGCTGATCGCGCGCGCCTCGATCTTCATCACCAGGGGTGAGATCGATCGCGCCATCGCCGATTACGGCGTTACCTTGCAGCTCAACCCGACGCTCGCCAGCATCTTCAATGCGCGCGGCGAACTGCATCGCAAGAAGGGCGACCGTCCGAAGGCGCTGGCCGATTTCGCCGCGGCGCTGCGGCTCAATCCGGATCACGCCAGCGCCCGCAGCAACTACCACGCGCTCGCAGTGGAGCTCGAGCGCCTGGGCGCGCAGATGGCCGTCGCGGGCAGGCCGAGCTTCAATTGCGCCATGGCGCGGCGCGCCGTGGAGAAAGCGATCTGCGCCGATCCGGAGCTCGCCAATCTCGATCGCGAGATCGACGGCGCGCAGGCCCGCGTCGTTCGCGAGGCGGCCGGCCCCGCCGCGGCACGCGCCCTGCAGCGCGAGCAGGACGCGTTCATCGCGCGGCGCAACGCCGGCTTTGGCAAGCCCGGCTACGATCTCAAGAAGGCAATGCAGGACCGCCTGCGGCGGCTGAACGGCGTCGACGGCTATTAGCCATCGGCGTGGCCGCTTGAACCGGGTTCCGGCCGGAGACGACAACGGGGGAGATCAGCGTCTCACCCGCAACAGTCGAAATTCGAGCCGAGTCCATGCCGATGCACGCTTTCATTCGTTCGATTTCATCCCGCTCGTCTTACCTCGCGCTGGGTCTTGCAGCCGGGCTTGTCCTTGGCCTCGGGGCCCAGCCTGCATTCGCCGCGGACCCCGAATGCGCTTTGGGCAGCAAGGCGCCACCGTCCGAACTCATCGCCGCCTGCTCGACCGCAATCGAGCAGGCATCGGGTTCGCCGAAGGATCAATCCATCGCCCTGGTCGCCCGTGCCGACGCCCGTGCCCGCATCTCCAGCGGCCTGACCCAGGCCCTGAAGGATCTCGACCGTGCCATCGCGCTCGACGGCAAGAATGCGCGCGCCTACCGGCTGCGCGGCGACCTGATGCGCGAAGCCGGTGGCGATGCCGGCAAGGCGGCGGCCGATCTGAGCATGGCGATCTCGCTCGATCCGAATGACGCCGAAGCCTATGAGCTGCGTGGCGTTGTCCATACCGAGCAGCGCCGTCTCGATCGCGCTCTGGCCGACTACGACCAGGCGATCCGGCTGAAGCCCGACTACGCGCAGGCCTATGCCGACCGGGGCGTCGCCTTCTACCTGCGCGGCGACAATGAGAAGGCCGTGCGCGACTATGACGAGGCGATCCGGCTCGACCCGGAACGGCCGCGCACATTCACCAATCGTGCCGCGGCCTACAAGAAGCTCGGCCAGATGGACAAGGCGCTGGCCGATGACGACGAGGCGATCCGGCGCGATCCGAAGGTGTCGGAATATTACGACAATCGCGGCCTCACCTACGCCGCCATGAAGGAGTACGACAAGGCGATCGCCGATTATGACCAGGCGATCAGGATGGAGCAGCGGGCAAATTTCTTCACCAATCGCGGCGATTCCCATCAGTTCAAGAACGAACTCGGCGCGGCGCTCAGCGACTACGACGCCGCGCTGCGGCTCGATCCGAATTTCGCGCTCGCCTACAACAACCGCGCGGTGTTGTTCAAGAAGATGGGTGAGCGCGCCAAGGCGCTGGCCGACTACGAGGCGGCGCTGCGGCTGGATCCCGGTAACGACAATGCCATTGCCGGTCGGCGCGTCATGCTGGCCGAGATCAAGAAGTTCGGCGCCGAGCCGCCGCGTCCGTTGAACGCCCCGTCGGAGCGCAGCGGGCCGTCCTTCGACTGCGCCACCGCCGTACGCGAGGTCGAGAAGGTCATCTGTGCCGACCCGCAGCTCTCGGTGCTCGATCTCGGCATTTCCGAAAGCTATGCCCGGCGCTTGAAGTCATCCCGCGGCCGCGCCGCTGCCGAGCTGCGTGGAACGCAGCGTGACTTCATCGCCGAGCGCAATGCCCGCTTCGGCAAGCCGGGCTACGACCTTCGTCTAGCCCTGCAGCGTCGCCTGGATACCCTCCGCGACGCAGCGCATTGATCCGGCCCTGAAAATGGCCCGGACGTCCGGCCCGCCTGATCTGGATCAATTCATGACGGCTTGAACTGTCGCTTTGTCCCGTGACAATAGTCGGGAATAAACACTGTTTGGGGAAACGTCATGAGCGCTGCGAGCCGCTATCACGAGGTCCATGCACGGTCGCTGCAGGACCCCGAAGGGTTCTGGGCCGAGGCCGCCCGCGCGATCGATTGGATCGAGCCGGCCAAAAAGATCTTCGATCCGTCGATGGGCGCCTATGGCCGCTGGTTCACTGGGGCCGTCGTCAACACCTGCTACAACGCGCTCGATCGCCACGTCGCCGCCGGCCGCGGCGAGCAGTTGGCGCTGATTCACGATTCGCCGCTCACCAGCTCGGTCACCAAGCTCACCTATGCCGAGATGCTGAAGGAGGTGCAGACGCTCGCCGCGATCATGCAGGATTTCGGCGTCGGCAAGGGTGACCGCGTCATCCTCTACATGCCGATGGTGCCGGAAGCGATGGTCGCGATGCTCGCCTGCGCGCGCATCGGCGCGGTGCATTCGGTCGTATTCGGTGGCTTCGCGGCCAAGGAGCTCGCCACCCGCATCGACGATGCGACGCCAAAGCTCGTGCTGTCGGCGAGCTGCGGCATCGAGCCCGGCCGCATCGTGCAATACAAGCCGCTGCTCGACCAGGCGATTGAGCTCGCCGACAACAGGCCCAAGGCCTGCATCATCCTGCAGCGTCCCGAGCATGTCTGCGAGCTCAAGCCCGGCCGCGATTACGACTGGGCCGCGCTGCGGAAGTCCGCGCTCGCCAATGGCAAGGCGGCGCCGTGCGTGCCCGTGCTGGCGACCGATCCGCTCTACATCCTCTACACGTCGGGCACGACCGGCAAGCCGAAGGGCGTGGTGCGCGACAATGGCGGGCACCTCGTCGCGCTCAAATGGTCAATGGAGAATCTCTATGGCATCAAGCCGGGCGAGGTGTGGTGGTGCGCCTCCGACATCGGCTGGGTGGTCGGCCACAGCTACATCATCTACGGCCCGCTGATCCATGGCGCGACGTCGGTGATGTATGAGGGCAAGCCGGTCGGCACGCCCGATGCCGGCGCGTTCTGGCGCGTCATCAGCGACCACAAGGCGGTGGCGCTGTTCACGGCGCCGACCGCGTTCCGCGCCATCCGCAAGGAAGATCCCGAAGGCACGTTGCTGCGCAAATACGATTTGTCACAGTTCCGCACGCTGTTCCTCGCCGGCGAGCGCGCCGACCCGCCGACCGTGGAATGGGCCGAGCAGCAATTGAAGGTGCCGGTCATCGACCACTGGTGGCAGACCGAGACCGGCTGGTGCATCGCCGGAAATCCGGCCGGCCTCGGCCTCTTGCCGGTCAAGCACGGCTCGCCGACGGTCCCGATGCCGGGCTACCAAGTCGACATCGTCGACGAGGCGGCGAGGCCAGTGCCCGCCAACACCATGGGCTCGATCGTGATCAAGCTGCCGATGCCGCCGGGCTGCCTGCCGACGCTGTGGCAGCAGGAGGATCGCTTCAAGGAGTCCTATCTCAGCGAGTTCCCCGGCTACTACAAGACCTCGGACGCCGGCTACAAGGACGAGGACGGCTACGTCTTCGTGATGGGCCGCACCGACGACATCATCAATGTCGCCGGCCACCGGCTCTCGACCGGCGGCATGGAGGAGATCCTGGCCTCGCATCCGGACGTCGCCGAATGCGCCGTGCTCGGCATCAAGGATGCGATCAAGGGCGAGGTGCCCTGCGGCTTCCTCGTGCTCAAGGCCGGCGTCTCGCGCAGCCCTTCTGTGATCGAGAAGGAAATCGTGGCGCTGGTGCGCGACAAGCTCGGCCCCGTCGCTGCGTTCAAGCTCGCCATCACCGTCGGCCGGCTGCCGAAGACGCGTTCGGGCAAGATCCTGCGCGGCACGATCAAGAAGATCGCCGACGGCGAACAATGGAGCATGCCGGCCACGATCGAGGATCCCAAGGTGCTCGAGGAAATCGGCGAGGCGCTGAAGAGCCGCGTCTGACGCGGCGCCGCTGAACGTGCCCCGGGCTTGACCCGGGCGCCCATTGTCGTCAAGCAACGGCCGAGACCAGCCCGATTGACGAGAATGGAACGTTCGATGCGACAGACCTCCGCCCGCTTGGCCTTGGTGCTGATGGCCGTATTTTCGCTCACGGCCTGCGCCTCCCGCAACCAGGGCCCTGCAGTGGCGCTCGGCAATGACGATGACGATGCGGTCTGTCAGGCCGGCGGCAAGGTCGCGCCGGGCTCCGCCGAATATGTCGCCTGCCGCAAGGACCGCGACGTGCAGCGGCAACGCGCCGAGGCACGCGCCGATCGCCGGCAGCGCGATCTCGGCGAATACATGATGAACCATCCCGATCGGCCCTGAGCGCACGTGCAAGCGCCTCTCATGGCGCGTGACTTCGATGCAACAGTTGCGTGACATCGGCACTGCAACAATGCCGATTGATTGAGATCAAATCCAAGTCCATGGCGTCCCTGCCACATCTGCGACCGCAAGGCGCGGCTGTGCCCGCGCAAATGTTGCTCAAGGGTGGCTATGGGGACTTCGATGAACAGAATCTTGAAACTTTCGTCGTCGCTGCTGGTGCTGGCGGCGATCTGCGGAGCCATGGGCTCGGCGCAAGCAGCCGACCTGCAGGCGGCGCCGGTCTACACCAAGGCGCCGGTGGTCGAAGCGTGGAATCCGTGGATGCTTCGTGTGCGAGCGCTCGGCGTGCTGCCGGATGCCGGCGGCTCCAGCGTGAACGTGACGGGCGTGCCGGCGCTGTCGTCGCCGAACTCCGGCCTGTCGATCTCCAACTCGGTCGTGCCCGAGCTCGACATCAGCTACTTCTTCACCAGGAACATCGCGGCCGAGTTGATCCTCGGCGTCACCCGGCATTCCATCGGCGGCACCGGCTCGCTCGACGGTCTCAACATCGGCAAGGCGTGGCTGCTGCCGCCGACGCTCACCCTGCAGTATCACTTCACCGATTTCGGCGCCTTCAAGCCCTATGTCGGTGCCGGCGTGAACTACACGGTCTTCTTTAACCAGAGCGCCGCGAACCAGGTGTGGAACGGTCTTGCCGTCACCAACCTGCACATCTCCAACCAGTGGGGCGCCGCGGTCCAGTTCGGCTTCGACTACATGCTCGACAGGCACTGGGGCTTGAACGTCGACGTCAAGAAGCTGTGGCTGCAGCCGAACTACTCGGCGACCGTCAACGGCGCAATTCCGGTCACCGGCCGCGCCAACATCGATCCGTGGCTGGTCGGCGTCGGCGTCACCTACAAGTTCTGATTTTTTCAGTTCCTCCCAGACTGCCATGGCGCCGGCATCCCCGGCGCCATTTTTTTGGGAGGTTCGTTGGTCGCGGTCTCGGGCCTGACCACGGCTGTCGTCCCGGCCTTGAGCCGGGACCCATACGCCGCAGCGCGAGTCAGGAACGGAAGGCTTAGTCACAACCGGCTCGGGCAGTTGCGCGATCCTGTGGCTAGAGTCCCAGCGTTCGCCGGGACGACAGCGAAGGACGTGTCACGCGCCTTTGGCGATCGAGAGACGGACGCCCGCGTCCTACTCCTCGTCGTCCTGCTTCTTGCCGCCGATGGTCTTGAGCTTGGCGAACACGGCGTCGACGTTGAGATCGTCCTCGTCGCGGCCCGCCGGCTCGTACTCGTCTTTGCGCGTGGTCTCGGAGGCCGGGAGCAGGGTGGCGCCGCTGTAATTGGCGTCGAGCGGCTTTTCCTTGGCGGCACGCTGGACCTCGAAGTCGAGCTCGATCTGCGAGCACAGGCCGAGCGTCACCGGGTCCATCGGCGTCAGCGTCTGCGCATTCCAATGGGTGCGGTCGCGCACGCTGGCGATGGTGGTCTTGGTGGTGCCGACCAGGCGCATGATCTGGGCGTCCTTGAGCTCGGGATGGTTCCGCACCAGCCAGAGGATGGCGCTCGGGCGCTCGTGGCGGCGCGACACCGGGGTGTAGCGGGGGCCCTTGCGCTTGGGCTGCGGCGGTAGCACGACCTTGCTCTCCTGCAGCCGGAGCCGGTAATTCGGGTCGCGCTCGGCCTTCTCGATCTCCTCACGGGTGAGCTGCCCGGTCGAGATCGGATCCATGCCCTTGATGCCCTGGGCGGCGTCCCCGTCGGCAATGGCGCGCACCTCGAGCGGGTGCATCTTGGTAAAATCGGCGACCTGGTCGAAGGTCAAGGCAGTATTGTCGACCAGCCACACGGCAGTTGCCTTCGGCATCAGCGGGGCGTTGCTCATGGCAAATCTCCTTTGTGCTCCGCCCCGGCCCTGGAGGCGAAACCTGCGGTCATCGGCGATGACGGGAATTGGCCCTATATAAGCCGTCCCGGGGGCATGGCGCAATGGCCTGGAGAAAACGGCCTTGACAGCGCTCGAAAGCAGTCCCAAGTCCTACCCAAACCAGTGTCAGACCCAAGCTCCTCGCGTATCGACCGCCCCCGCTTGCCGGCCCGGGGGTCCGTGGTCGCCGAAACCAGCCCGCAAAGATCAGCTTAGACCAGCCCCATGGCAGCCAAACCAGACCTCAAAATCGTGCTTTGCTCGCCGCGCGGCTTCTGCGCCGGCGTGGTGCGCGCCATCGACACCGTGGAGCGGGCGCTCGCCATCTATGGCGCCCCGGTCTATGTCCGCCACGAGATCGTGCACAACAAATACGTCGTCGACAGCCTGAAGACCAAGGGCGCCATCTTCGTCGAGGAACTGGCGGAGATTCCCGACAGTACCAACGCACCGGTGGTATTTTCGGCGCATGGCGTGCCGAAATCGGTTCCGGCCGAGGCCCAGGCGCGCAATTTCTTCTCCCTGGACGCGACCTGCCCGCTGGTCACCAAGGTCCACCGCGAGGCGGCGATCCACTTCAAGCGCGGCCGCGAGATCCTGCTGATCGGCCATTCGCACCATCCGGAGGTGGTCGGCACCGTCGGCCAGCTTCCGGCGGGCGCCGTGACGCTGATCGAGACCGCCGAGGACGCGGCGACCTTCACCCCGAAGGATCCCAACAACCTCGCTTTCGTCACCCAGACCACGCTGTCGATCGACGACACCAAGGATATCGTCGCGATCCTCAAGGGCCGTTTCCCGAACATCTCGGGCCCGCACAAGGAAGACATCTGCTACGCCACCACCAACCGCCAGCTGGCGGTCAAGAAGGTGGCGCCGGTGGTCGACGCGCTGATCGTGGTCGGCGCACCGAACTCGTCGAACTCGCAGCGCCTGCGCGAGGTCGCCGAGCGCGAGGGCTGCCCGATTGCCGTGCTGGCGCAGCGTGCCTCGGACATCGACTGGGCGCGCTTCGAGGGCATCAAGAGCCTCGGCATCACCGCCGGCGCCTCGGCGCCGGAGGTGATCGTCGAGGAGATCATGGGCGCCTTCGCCGAGCGCTACGTGCTCCATGTCGAGACGGTCTCGGCGGCGGAAGAGAACGAGTTCTTCCCGCTGCCGCGCTCGCTCCGGCCGGAAGCCGCGGCCGAGTAAAGGCGGCCCTGGCGGCCGCTCTTTTTGGTCCACCGCCGGCGCATCCGTCTTGAACGCGGCGCCCGCATGCGCGATGAAGGGCGCAAACGAGCCTCCCCGGTGATGAAGTTCGCGTCGGGGGAGGCGGGGCCGGCGAACTTCGAGAACCAGGACAGGGTATGGCGGTCTATACCGACGTCGCCGCCGACGAGCTTGCGGACTTCCTCAAGACCTACGACATCGGCGAGCTGCTCTCCTACAAGGGCATCGCCGAGGGGGTCGAGAACTCCAACTTCCTGCTGCACACCACCAAGGGCTCCTTCATCCTCACGCTGTACGAGAAGCGCGTGGCGGTGGACGATCTGCCGTATTTTCTCGGGCTGATGGCCCACCTCGCCGAGCGCGGCGTGAGCTGTCCGCAGCCCGCCCGCAACCGCGACGGGGCGGTGTATTCGAGTCTGTCCGGCCGGCCCGCGGCGATCATCAACTTCCTGGAAGGCATGTGGCCGCGCAAGCCGAACGTCACCCACTGCGCCGGCGTCGGCGCGGCGCTGGCGCAGATGCATCTGGCCGGACGCGACTTCCCGCTGGTGCGCAAGAATCCGCTCTCGGTCGCCGGCTGGCGGTCATTGTTCGCCCAGGCCGCCGACCGCGCCGACACGGTGCAGGCCGGCCTCTCCGCGCTGCTCTCCGCCGAGCTCGATCATCTCGGGCGCTCCTGGCCGACGCATCTGCCGGAAGGCGTCATCCACGCCGATCTGTTTCCGGACAACGTGTTCTTCCTCGGCGACAAGCTCTCGGGGCTGATCGACTTCCCGTTCTCCTGCAACGACATTCTGGCGTATGACGTCGCGATCTGCCTCAACGCCTGGTGCTTCGAGGCCGATCATTCGCTGAACGTCACCAAGGCGCGCGCCTTCTTCAACGCCTATGGCCGCGTCCGGCCGCTGTCGGAGGCCGAGCAGGAGGCGCTGCCGCTGCTGGCGCGCGGCGCCGCGATCCGCTTCCTGCTGACGCGGCTGGTGGACTGGCTCAACGTGCCTCCCGGCGCGCTGGTGAAGCCCAAGGACCCGCTCGAATATGTCCGCAAGCTGCGCTTCCACCAGGCGGTGACCAGCGTGCGCGACTACGGCATCGGTGGAGCCGTGGCGTGAGCGAGCATCCGGTCGTCAGCATCTACACCGATGGCGCCTGCTCGGGGAATCCGGGGCCGGGCGGCTGGGGCGCGATCCTGCGCTTCGGCGACAAGGAAAAAGAGCTCAAGGGCGGCGAGCCGCACACCACCAACAACCGCATGGAGCTGATGGCCGCGATCTCCGCGCTGGAAGCGCTGAAGAAGTCGTGCCAGGTCGAGCTCTACACCGACAGCCAATATGTCCGGCAGGGCATCACCGGCTGGATCCACGGCTGGAAGCGCAACGGCTGGAAAACCGCGGACAAGAAGCCGGTCAAGAACGCCGAGCTCTGGCAGCGGCTCGATGCCGCGCTGAAGCCGCACAAGGTCAATTGGCACTGGGTCAAGGGCCACGCCGGCCACGCCGAGAACGAGCGCGCCGATCAACTGGCGCGCGATGGCGTGGCGATGGCCAGGATGCAGAAGAACGTGCGGGGCTGAGGTCTTCTACGGTTGTGAGTTTGATCGTCATTCCGGGGCGACGCGAGAGCGTCGAACCCGGAATCTCGAGGTTCCGGGTTCGCTTCGCGCCCCGGAACGACTGATCATCTGCAGCAGTGCGTTGTTTACTTACAGCTGCCCGAGCAGGGTGTCGCCGCCGGAGACCTCGACCTTGCCCGGAGCGGCTTCGAGGTTCAGCTTGGTGACCTTGCCGTCCTCGACCAGCATCGAATAGCGCTTGGAGCGGATGCCGAGGCCGGCACCGGACGCGTCGAGCTCCATGCCGATCGCCTTGGTGAACTCGGCATTGCCGTCAGCCAGGAACACGGCCTCGTCGCGCTGGTCGGTGTCGCGCTTCCAGGCATTCATCACGAAGGCGTCGTTGACCGAGACGATCGCGATGGTGTCGACGCCCTTGTCCTTCAGCGCATAGGCGTTGAGGAAGATGCTCGGCAGATGCATCTTGTGGCAGGTGCCGGTGTAGGCGCCGGGCACCGCGAACAGCGCGACCTTCTTGCCCTTGAAGATGTCGTCGGTGGTTTTGACCTGCGGGCCTTCGCCGGTCATGACGCGGAATTGGGCCTGCGGCAGCTTATCGCCAACCTGGATGGTCATTCGAGTTACTCCTTCCCCTGGATGTGTCTTTTGAATGTGTCTTGCGCGGTGCGCGCTACACTATTCGGCGCGCCGGAAACGGCAACGGCCCGCCGTGATCACGTATCCGTCATCGCACGTCCGTCATCGCATGCCGGCGCTTGCGGCGCCAATGGACTCAGGCCGCCGCTGCCGGCTTCTTCTTCTCGTCGCGCAGCTCCCGGCGCAGGATCTTGCCGACATTGGTCTTCGGCAGCTCGGTCCTGAACTCGATCTGCTTCGGCACCTTGTAGTTCGTGAGCTGCTCGTGGCAGTGCTTGATGATGTCCTCGGACGTGAGGTCGGGATCCTTCTTCACCACGAAGGCCTTGACGACCTCGCCGGTCTTCTCGTCCGGCAGCCCGATCACGGCGGTCTCCAGCACGCCCGGATGGGTCGCGATCACTTCCTCGACCTCGTTCGGATAGACGTTGAAGCCGGAGACCAGGATCATGTCCTTCTTGCGGTCCACGATCTTGATCGCGCCGTCCGCGGCCATCACGCCGATGTCGCCGGTGCGGAAGAAGCCGTCCGCGGTCATCACCTTGGCGGTCTCGTCGGGCCTGTTCCAATAGCCCGCCATCACCTGCGGGCCCTTGGCGCAGATCTCGCCGGGCTGGCCGAGCGGCACCTCGTTGCCGTCGTCGTCGCGGATCGACAGCCAGGTCGACGGCAGCGGCAGGCCGATCGTGCCGGTGAACTCGGTCGAGGTCGGCAGGTTGCAGGTCAAGACCGGCGCGGTCTCCGACAGGCCGTAGCCTTCGGCGATGCTGCAGCCCGTCACCTGCTTCCACTGCTCGGCCACCGGGCGCTGCACGGCCATGCCGCCGCCGTTGGAGACCTTCAGCTTGGAGAAGTCGATCTTGCGGAAGTCGGGATGATGCAGCAGGCCGTTGTAGAGCGTGTTGACGGCCGGGAAGGTGGTGACCTGATACTTCATCAGCTCCTTGATGAAGCCGGGGATGTCGCGCGGATTGGGGATCAGCAGATTGGCGCCGCCGGCGCGCACCGCGAGCAGGAAGCAGCAGGTCAGCGCGAAGATGTGGTAGAGCGGCAGCGCGCAGACGATCAGCAGCTGATCGACATGCGGCGGCTTGTCCATCACTGGCTGCAGCCACGCATCGTTCTGCAGCACGTTGGCGACGACGTTGCGATGGAGCAGCGTGGCGCCCTTGGAGACGCCGGTGGTGCCGCCGGTATATTGCAGGAAGGCGACATCGTCCGGACCGATGGTGGGCTTCTGGAAGCGCTTGCCGCGGCCGGCCGCGAGCGCATCGTTGAAGGGCACGGCACCCGGCAGCGAGAACGCCGGCACCATCTTCTTCAGGCGGCGGACGACGAGGTTGACGATCACGCCCTTGAAGCCGAGCAGGTCGCCCATGCTGGCGACGACGATGTGCTTGACCTGGGTGTGGCCGACCACCTGCTGCACCGTGTGAGCAAAGTTCTCCAGCACGATGATCGCTTCGGCGCCGGAATCCTTGAGCTGGTGCTCGAGCTCGCGCGGCGTGTAGAGCGGGTTGACGTTGACGACGGCGTAGCCCGCGCGCAGCACCGCGGAGATCGCGATCGGATATTGCAGCACGTTCGGCATCATCAGCGCGACGCGCGCGCCCTTGGCCAGCCCAAGGCCCTGCAGATAGGCGCCCAGCGCGACCGACATGTCGTCGAGCTCGCGATAGCTGATCGCCTTGTCCATGCAGATGAAGGCGCGGCGATCGGCGAATTTCCTGAAGCTCTCTTCCAGCAGGTCGACGAGCGACGGGTATTTGCCCGGATCGATATCGGCGGGAACGCCGGCCGGATAGTGCTTGAGCCAGATGCGCTCCATGACCCTTCCTCTCTGATCGTCTCTTGTTCGTGTATTGGCGTCCGCCAGCCTCGCTCGGGAAACTGGCGGCGGCCAATATCGAATTTCCGGCCCTTCAAGGCAAGCGGCCGGCGTGTCGACGAAAGCGGCAGGGTAAGGAGGCCGGGCGGAGGCTGGGCCCAGTCGGCTGCGGCCCTATGGGCCGCGCCGGATCAGCCGTCCTTCGGTGCGGGCTTGCCGGCCGTCTTCGGCTTTGCGGCGGCCTTGGGCTTGGCGGGCTTGGGCGCGTCGGAGCCTGTCTTTTCCGCCGGTTTTGCGCCGGCATCGTGCTTGGTGGCGGCGACGTGGCGTGCCGCGCCCGGCTTGGCCTCCGCCGGTTTGGCCTCCGGCTTCGCCGCGGCCTTCGCATCCGCATCGGTCTTGGCGGCGGTCCGGGTCGCCGGCTTGGCATCCTTCCGCGCGGCGGCATGCGCCTTCTTGCCGCGGTGTTTGGCCGGGGTCTGAGCGTCGGCATCGGCGGCGACGGCGGCGATCAGCGCCGCGCCGGTGCGCGTCGGGCCGGTGTAGACCAGCACCGGCTCGGACGGGACGGGCGCCGCCGCCAGCAGCTCGGACGGCTTCATGGTCGGCGCCTGCAGGCCGGCGAGCAGGGTGCCGCCGGTCGCTTCGCCGTCCGCGCCGGCAACGGTGTCCTCGTCGTCGTCGCTGGCTGGTCGGTGGCGGCGGCCGTTGCACATGTCGTCGCGCAGGTTGGGCGGTGTCGCGTCGACGGGGGCCAACTGATCGACCGTGCCGAGCGGCGATTTCAGCCAGCTCAACTGGTTGCCGTTGAAGCCGCGGTCCAGCATCTGGATCGCGCGCACGGCGCGCATCTGTCCTGAGGAGGCGCCGAGCACCACCGCGATCAGGCGCTTGCCGTTGCGGGTCGCCGACGCCACCAGATTGTAGCCCGAAGCGCAGATGAAGCCGGTCTTGAAGCCGTCGGCGCCGGGATAGCGCCCGATCAGCTTGTTGAAGTTCTGCACGACGCGGCGGCCGTAGCGGATCGACGGGATGTGCACGAAGTATTCGTACTCGGGAAGATCGCGGATGATGGCGCGCGCTAGGATCGCGAGATCACGCGCCGAGGTGATCTGGCCGTCGGCCGGCAGTCCGTTCGGATTGACGTAGCTGGTCTGCGTCATGCCGAGCTTGCGAGCGGTGTCGTTCATCATCGCCGAGAAGCCGTCGATGGAGCCGCCGACGCCCTCGGCCAGCACCACCGCCATGTCGTTGGCGGACTTCACCAGCATCATCTTCAGCGCGTTGTCGACGGTGACCTGCGTGCCGGGCCGATAGCCCATCTTCGACGGCGACTGTGATGCCGCGGCCGGTGAGACCGTGAACAGCGTGTCAAGCGTGATCCTGCCGTCCTTGACCGCCTTCAAGGTGACATAGGCCGTCATCAGCTTGGTGACCGACGCGGGATACCATGGATAGGTCGCATTCTGCGCTTCCAGCACCTTGCCGGTATCGGCTTCGACGAGCAGCAGCGCCTCGGCGCTGGCCCAGCGGGGCGTGAGCACGAGAGCGGCAGCGAGAGCGATGATCTTGATCGGGGCGTAGCGGAACAACAGGCGAAGCGTCTGCACTGGTCTGGTCCGGTCCTTTGAGACCCGCCTCGCGCGGCGAGGTGGGCAAGCGGGCTTTCGGGTTTCAAGCGTGTCCGGCGCCGCTTCGGTTGCGGCAGGCCGCGAACCTATACCGGCTCGACGCTGGCGAACAGAGGCCAGCCATTCAATTCCACGATGAAAGCGTCCCGCGATCAGGTCTTGACGATGGTGCCGTCGCTCTCGGGCGCTGCGAGAGTCGCGCGCGCGCTCTCCTGCACCATGAACTGGGCCTTCGCCAGTTCCGCGAAGTGGCCGCCCTTGGCGACGAGTTCATCGAACGTTCCGCTTTCGATCACGCGTCCGTTCTCGAACACGAGGATTCGCGTCGCGTTGCGGATGGTCGATAGCCGGTGCGCGATCACGAAGGTCGTGCGTCCCTTCATCACCTCGTCGAGCGCCGCGTTGAGCTTGGCCTCGGTGACGGCATCGAGCGCTGATGTCGCCTCGTCGAGAATCAGGATCGGCGGATCCTTCAAGAGCGCACGCGCGATCGAGAGCCGCTGGCGCTCGCCGCCGGACAGCATGCGGCCGCGCTCGCCGGCATTGGTATCGAAGCCCTGCTCGGCGCGGTCGATGAAGTCGAGCGCCTGGGCGCGCGCGGCGGCGGTGCGAATCTCCTCCTCGGTCGCATCGGGCTTGCCGACCAAGAGGTTCTCGCGGATCGAGCGATTGAACAGCAGCGCCTCCTGGAACACGACGCCGATGTTCCGGCGCAGGGCCGCAAGCTTCAATCCGCGGACATCCATGCCGTCGATCTTGATGAAGCCGGATTGCGGATCGAAGGCGCGATGCAGGAGCGCAATCGCGGTCGACTTGCCGGCGCCGGTCGGCCCGACCAGCGCGATGGTCTGGCCGGGCAGCGCGGTGAAGGTGAGGTCCTCCACCGCCGGCCGCTTGCCGTCATAGGAGAACGACACATCGTTGAATTCGACCAGGCCCGAGAGCCGGCCGACGTCGATCGCATCGGGGCGGTCGCGCACCGCCGGCACGGCGTCGAGCACGGTGAAGAACTCGGCCAGTCGCGGCGCTTCCATGAACACGTTGTTGATGAAGGACACGACCTGCTCGAGCTTCTGGATCAGCATGGTCGCGAACGACACGAACATCACGATCTCGCCGACCGAGGTCAGTCCCTGCTGATGCAGCGCGATGCCGAGGGTGAAGATCGCCAGCACCGTGATGGTGGTGGAGGCGCGCGTGATCACCGTCACCAGCGCCCACCAGCCGAGCACCGGCATCTGCACCGAGAGCAACTGGCCGGCGACGTTGCGCAGGCCCTGCACCTCGGCTTCGATGCGCACGAAGCTCTGCACCAGCGCGACGTTGCCGAGCGCGTCGGAGGCGCGCGCCGACAGGTCGCTGTAGTGCTCTTCGACCTCGCTCTGCATGCCGTAGGTCTTGCGCACCACCAGCGTCGTCAGCACCGTGAACACCACGCACAGCACGAACAAGAGGATCGCGAGCCGCCAGTTCAGATAGAGCGACAGCGGCAGCAGCACCAGCACCGACATGATGGCGGCGAAGTGCTCGCGGAAGAACGACAGCCACAGCTTCCACAGCGCGTCGGTGCCGTTGATCATCACCTTCATCAGCCGGCCGGAATGGGTGCCGGAATGGAACGTCAGCGGCAGCTGCAAAATGTGCTCGAAATAGCTCGTCAGCACCGCATGGCGCTGCCGGTGCGCCAGCCGGTCGGCCTGCAGCGCGACCCAGGCGCTGGCCAGAATCGTGAACAGGCCGAATCCGGCCCAGGCCGCGAGCAGTGGCCAGGCGGTGCTGGTCGAGGCGTTGCCGGAGAGCGAGTCGACAATGCGTCCGAACAGCACCGGCTCGGCGAACTGTGCCACCGCGAGGGCAAGGTTGGCGATCGCCAGAAACCAGCCCAGCCGCGCCTCCTTTCCGAGCAGATGGAGCACGCGGGCATAAATGCGGAGCAGGGACATGGGCGGGGCGCTTCGTGTCGACAGTTGGAGCCAGCGCTGGGTGCGCGCGGCGCCATGTTAGCAAGGGAACGGCCGCCGCGGCGAGCGCTCAGTTGACGAGCCGGCTGTCGGCGGGCGGCAGGAAGCTGTCGTCGAAGATGTCGGCGGGTAGCGGACGCTTGTGGTGGAATTTGCCGTCCTCGGCGAGCTGGTCGAGGGCCCGCTCGAACCGGGCGGGATCGATGCCGCCGATGCCGTCGCGGCGGACGTCCGGCGTCAGCACGTTGTCGACGAGCACGCTCTGCAGCCGCTGCAGCTCGAGCTCGCGCGAGCCGTCATCCATCCGGCTCACCACGTCGGCGATCGCGCCGGCAGGGTCCTTGATGGCAAGCTGGAGGCCAGACGTCAGCGCGCGCAGGAATCCCTTCACCGCAGCCGGCTGCTTGGTTGCGAAGCCCGGGTTGACGATGACGGCGTGGCCATAGGCCTCGCAGCCGTAATCGGCGAAGCGCAGCACCGCGAGATCGGCGGCAGGCACGCCGCGGTCGCGCAGATTGAGGGCCGACAAATAGGAGAAGCCGCTGACGGCATCGACCTGGCCGGCCGACAGGATCGGCTCGCGCACGGCCGCGCCGACGCGCGACAGCTTGATGGTCTCGGGCCTGAGATGGTTGTGCCGCGCAACCGCCGGCCACAGCCGGATCGAGAGATCGCCCTCGGCGACGCCGAGCGTCTTGCCTTCGATGTCGCCGAGCCCGTTGATGCCGCGGCTCCTGCGCGCGATGATCGCATAAGGCGCCCTGTTGAACAGCACGAACACGGCCTTGACCGGCTGGCTGTAGGACGCGTCGCGATAGCGGATCAGCTCGTTGATGTCGGCGAGCGCCATGTCGGCCTCGCCGGAGGCTACCCGCGCGATCGCATCGGGAGAGCCCTTGGCCGTGGCGATGGTGACGGTCACGCCCTCGGTGGCGAACAGCCCTCGGCTGGCGGCGAGGACCAGCGGCGCCATGCTGCCATCGAGCGGCCGATCCAGCGCGAACATGACGGCGACCGGACGTTTCGGCTCCTCTGCGAGGGCCTCGTGATCTGACAGCCACGCGGGCACCACGAAGGCCGCCAGGAGCGCCAAGCGCGCCAAAGCAAGCAGGGTGACGGGTCGTCGCATGCACATCATGTCACGCCGGTATTCGCAGGCCGTACCGGTCTTGTCACGCCGGTATTCTAATCAGTTCGCCGGCCGTCGCGAGATCGATATGTCAATTTCGTGACAACGTCGCTGTGTCGCTGCCGCTCGGAGCCGGCGGTGCCTGATCATGGCGGATCGAATGTGAACGGTCCATGAGCAAGGCCTGCGGCGATTTGCGGCTTCGACTTCGGGTTTCGCGAGGGGAACTGTGGACGCAGTTCGCGAGTTGGTACGCGAGATGAGATTGTACGGAGGATCCACATGATCGCACAGTGCGGAAGTTTTTCACGCTTTGGCCGTGCTACCGTCCTGGCGACGGTGGCCGCGGTGACTTTGACGGCCGTGCAGCCGACACTCGCCTTTGCCGGCTCCGCGCCGGCCGAGAAGGGCGTCGTCGCCAAGGCGGCCAATGATGGCGGCCTGACCGATGTCAGCGCCCGCCGGCGCCACTATCGCGGCAACGGCGGCGCGGCGGCTGCGGCGGCGTTCGCCGGCATCGTCGGCACCGGACTTGCCATCGCGGCGACACAGAACCGCCGTTCCTACTACGAGGACAACTATTACTATGGCCGGCCGGCCTATTACGGCTACGGACCGCGCTATCAGTATTACGGCGGCGGCCCCTATTACGGTGGCGGCTATTATCATCACCCGCATTGGTGATGTGAGATCGAATAGACGATCCGCCGGCCCCGCGCCGGCGGATTTTTTCTTGCCCGCCGCGAACGTTAATATGCGGACCATCGAATTTAACTATTGTGGCGGGATGACTGATTCGATCGAGCGGCTCTATCGCGCTGTCCTGGCGGCCAGGGATCTCGATCCCGCGCGATCGCGCACGGCCAAGCTGATGCAGCAGGGCACGGCCAAGATGGCCAAAAAGCTCGCCGAAGAGGCCATCGAGGTTGCGATCGATGCCGTCGGCGGCGACGCCCAGGCCGTGGTGCGCGAAAGCGCCGACCTGATCTACAATCTGGCCGTGCTATGGGCCGAGCTCGATGTCCAGCCCGAGGACGTCTGGCGCGAGATGGAACGGCGCGAGCTGATGCTCGGCATCGCCGAGAAGCTGCCGAAATCGCCGGTGAAGGTCGCCAAGGCCGCGCCCGGACGGGTGGTGGGGCGACCGATCGTCGCGGCCGAAAGCCGGACCATCCGCAAGCGGCACTAGTGTGGCGCTCCGATTCGGACCGGCATATGGGCCATGGACAAATCCTGCCCGGTTTGCTTCATCGCCAGCATGCTCAGACGGATCTACGACTGGTGTATCGACGCCGCCCACAAGCCGCATGCCATGTGGATCATGGCCGCGGTTGCCTTCGCTGAAAGCTCGTTCTTTCCGGTGCCGCCGGATGTGATGCTGATCCCGATGTCGCTGGCGAAGCCGCAGCGGGCCTGGCTGTTCGCCGGCGTCTGCACCGCGGCGTCGGTGGCGGGCGGCTTGGTCGGCTACGCCATCGGCGCGCTGCTCTACGACTCGCTCGGCCATTGGCTGATCCAGCTCTACGGCCTCGGCGACAAGGTCGAGGCGTTCCGTGCCTCCTATGCCGAGTGGGGCGCCGTCATCATCCTGGTGAAGGGATTGACGCCAATCCCCTACAAGCTGGTCACGATCACGTCGGGCTTCGCCGGCTATAATCTGTTTCTGTTCATCGTCTGCTCGATCATCGCGCGCGGCGGCCGCTTCTTCATCGCCGCGATATTGCTCAACCGCTATGGCGAATGGATCAGGGTGCGCATCGAGAAGCATCTCGGCCTGTGGGTGGCGATCGGCGCGGCCGTGCTGGTGGCCGGCTTCGTCGTCGCCGTGAAGCTGATCTGATGCGGCCGCTGCGCCCGGGGCCGGGGGCAGGGGCGGCGCTGCTCGTCGTCGTCTCGGTTCTCTCCGCCGCCGCGGCATGGGCGCAAACGACGCCTTCCTTGGGGCTGCGAGAAGCGCCGCAACAGCCGCCGCAGCAGGCGCCTGCCGTCCAGCCTGCGCCGCCGTCCTCCAATCCGGGTCTGGTGGAGGAGCTCGGCAAGCTGTTCGAGAAGATGGCGGTCATTCCGCTGAAGCGTCCGGAGGCCACGGCTGAGCCGCCCGCGAACGAAGGCGAGACGGCCGGCGCTCCCGCAGGCCCGCCGCGGCAAGCCGACCGGCCGGCTGCCCCGAACGGCGGCGACGCCGCACCGAGTGTGCTGAAGGAGACCAGTGACACGCTCTCGCGGCTCACCAAGCCCTCGACCATGATCTCCGGCCGCATCGTCTGTCCGATCGCCGCCAACGCCACGCCGGATTGCAAGCTTGGCGCCGACCGGCTGTGCCAGGGCAAGGGTTACAAGGAAGGCAAGAGCCTCAACACCGATTCCGCGGAGACCTGCTCGGCGAGGGTGCTGATCCCCGGTCGCCAGCGCAAGCCGGGCGATTGCCGCACCGACACCTACGTGACCTCGGCGCTCTGCCAATGACGCCGGCACGCCAGCGCCTCAACGCAAGACCCTGATCGGGCTTTTCCGGTCCCTCTGCGAGCGAATTGCCATCACGGCATGATGTCGGGCATGCTCGCGATCACGAGCGTTTCCGCATTTCAACGCAAGAGGAATTCCCATCCATGTCCATGCCCGCCTTGTTCAAGGGCCGCCTGTCGATCCCGGTGATCGGCTCGCCGCTGTTCATCATCTCCGTGCCCGACCTGGTGATCGCGCAGTGCAAGGCCGGCGTGGTCGGTTCGTTTCCGGCGCTCAACGCGCGGCCGGCCGCGCTGCTCGACGAATGGCTGGCGCGCATCACCGAGGAGCTCGCCGCCTATGATCGCGCGCATCCGGAACGCCCGTCGGCGCCGTTCGCCGTCAACCAGATCGTGCATCGCTCCAACAACCGGCTCGAGCAGGATCTCGCGCTGTGCGAGAAGTACAAGGTGCCGATGATGATCACCTCGCTCGGCGCGCGCGAGGAGCTGAACCGGGCGGCGCATGGCTGGGGCGGCATCGTCTTCCACGACGTCATCAACCAGACCTTCGCGCACAAGGCGATCGAGAAGGGCGCCGACGGCTTGATCCTGGTCGCGGCGGGCGCCGGTGGACATGCCGGCACGATCTCGCCGTTTGCCTTCGTGGCGGAGACGCGGAGCTGGTTCGATGGCCCGATCGCTCTGTCGGGCGCGATCGGGAACGGCCGCGCCATCCGTGCCGCGCGCGTGCTCGGCGCCGACTTCGCCTATATCGGCTCGGCCTTCATCGCCACCAAGGAGGCGAATGCGGTCGAAGGCTACAAGCAGATGATCACCAGCTCGGGCGCCGACGACATCGTCTATTCGAACCTGTTCACCGGCGTGCACGGCAACTACCTGAAGCCGTCGATCGTCGCAGCCGGCCTCGATCCGGACAATCTCCCGACCTCTGATCCGTCGAAGATGAGCTTCGGCACCGATGCTTCGGGCGAGCGCGCCAAGCCGAAGGCGTGGAAGGAGATCTGGGGCTCGGGGCAGGGCATCGGCGCCATCAAGGACGTGCTGCCCGCCGCCGAGCTGATCGCGCGCTTCAAGAAGGAATATGACGAGGCGATCGATCCGCCGCTCTAAGCGGCTCCGCGACGGACAAAAGAAAAGCGCGGCAGCCAGGGCTGTCGCGCTTTTTTTGTTGAGGCCGCAACAAGCGGGCGGGCTATTCCAGCTCGATCGCCTGGAACTTGCCGCGCTCGTCGAGCGCCGTGCCCCAGATCTTGTGCGAGGCCTGGTGTTCGGCGCGGCCGAAGCCGAGCTTGGCGCCAAGACCGAGATCGATGTCACGCATGTTCTCCAGCGTGTCGATCAGCGCCTCGGTGTCGAGCTGCGGGCCGACCCGGCGCAGCGCCTGGACCAGCACGTTGGCCGAGACGTAGCCTTCGAACGACACGTAGGACGGTGCCTCGCCCGGGAAGTACTTCTCGAGCGCGCTCTTGTACTCGAGCACGGCGCTCGAATAGCCGCCGACGGCCGGCACCACCTGGGTGACGATGACGCCGCTGGCATAGCGAGGACCGAGCAGCATCAGCTCGTCCGAGAGCTCGGTCGAGCCGACGAAGGAGACGTTGGTGTAGATCATGTGCGGGAACAGATCGCGCGTCTTCTCGATGAACTTCGCGGCTGCGCGATAGGTTGCGACCATGACGATCGCCTTGGGCGGGTTCTTCAATGCCCGCAGCTGGTTGACCGCGTCGTCGACGTCGACCGTGTTGCGCTTGTAGTTGAGGCGCAAGATGGCCGTGTCGGCAAGGCCGAGCGAGCGGAAGGCCTTGGCCACACCGGAGAAGCCGGCATCACCATAGGCGTCCTGCTGCGCGAACACGGCGATGTCCTTGGCCGGCAGGCGGCGCAGCTTGACCAGATAGCGAACGACGGTGTCGGTCTCTTCGGCGTAGCTGGCGCGATAGTTGAACACGTAGCGATCCGGCGGATCGTTGCGCAGGAGGTTGGCGCCGGTGAACGCGCCGTAGAACAGCACGCGGCGCTGCAGGGCGTAGGGCATCGCCACGGCAGAGGTCGGGGTGCCGACATTGCCGACGAAGCCGAACACCTTGTCCTTCTCGTAGAGCTGCTTCATCGCGTCCAGCGTCCGCGACGGCTCGTAGCCGTCGTCGGCCGAATAGAGCCGCAGCGAGCGCCCGGCGATGCCGCCGGCGTCGTTGGCGCGGTTGAAGGCGGCCTCGATGCCCATCTTCATCTGCCGGCCGAGCTCCTTGGCAGCGCCCGAGAACGGAGCGGCGATGCCGAAGCGGATCTCGTTGGCGGTGACGCCCTGCACGTTGGTGGTGGACGCTGGCGGCAGCGTCGCGGTCGGTGCCGTCGCAGCCACGGCCGCGGACGGGGCGATCACCCCGGCGAGGCTGGTGGCGGTCTGGCTCGGCGCGCTCTGCCCGAGCGAACGCTCGAGCTCGGCGAGCTGGCGGCCCGCGGCGTTACAGTCGGTCTGCGCCGCCCCCACGCGGTTGCGTCCATCGGCGACGTAGCCGTTGAAGACGCGGGTGAGCTCGTCACGATCCGAGCCGCCGGTGGAGGCCTCCCGGATCACCTCGCGAAACTTGTCGACAATGGCCTGAACGCGGCCCTGGTCGATCGCCTGACAGGCGGATGCTGCTCCCACGATCGGCCCGACCCGGCTCGCAAGATTACGCACCACATCCGCATTGGTGCCCGCCGCGCTGGCGGGCGTTGCGAGCAATGCCGCAACCAAGAACACGCTACAACGAAAGTTCATTGCCACTATCCCACTTTGGACCCCATCCAGGTCTTCCGCCTGGTGAATTGACGCCGTGTCTGCGACGGAGAAGACATAAGACCGTCACCATGCACAGACCAGCCTTTCCTAAGAGCATGACCATTTCGGTAACCCGACACGCCTTTTTCCGATCATACTTTAGGACCTGCTAACGAAACGTCTTCACCAGTTCTTCCCCTTCGAAGCTAATTCTACTCAAGTTCGATTGCCTGATACGTGCCGGTTTCGTCGAGGGCAGTGCCCCAGATCTTGTGCGAGGCCTGGTGCTCTGCGCGTCCAAATGCGAGCGTCGTGCCGAGGCCGAGATCGAGGCTGCGCATCGATTCGAGCGTGTCGACCAGGCGCTCGGTGTCGAGCGGACTGGTCTGCTTCAGCGCCTGGATCAAAATCGTCGCCGCGATATAGCCTTCGAGAGACGTGTAGTCCGGCGCCTCGCCGGGCGCGTATTTGGCCAGGGCGTTCTTGTAGTCGAGCACGAGGCTCGAATAGCCCGAAACCGCCGGCACGCCCTGCGTGACGATGACGCCGTTGGTGAAGCGCGGACCGAGCAGCTTCAGCTCGGTCGCGAGCGAGGTCGAGCCGACGGCGGACACGTTGGCGTAGATCAGGCCCGGCACCGCGTCGCGCGTTTTCTCGATGAATTTCGCGGCGGCGCGATCGGTCGCCACCATGATGACCGCCTTGAGTCCCGGCTTGTGCGCCTTGACCTGATTGACCGCCTCTTCCACGTCCATCGTCGCGCGCGGATAGTTGATGCGCGTCACGGCCTCGCCGAGGTTCAACTGTCGGTAGGCCTTCGCGACACCGGCGAAACCGTCGTCGCCGAATGGGTCCTGCTGGGTGAACACGGCGATCTGCTTGGGCGAGACGCGCTTCATCTTGATCAGGTAGCGCACCAGCGCGGCCGTCTCCTCGGCGTAGCTCGCCCGATAGTTGAAGACGTAGCGATCCGGCGGATCGCGTCGCACCACTGCTGCGCCGGTGTTCGGCGCAAAGAACAGCGTGCGCCGCTCCAGCGCATAGGGGATCGCCGCCTGCGAGTTGGCGGTGCCGACGTTGCCGATGAAGCCGAACACCTGCTCCTTGTCGTAGAGTTGCGTCATCGCCGCCAGCGTGCGGTTCGGATCGTAGCCGTCGTCGGCCGCCACGAGACGGAGCATGCGCCCGTTGACGCCGCCGGCATCGTTGGTGCGTGCGAACGCGGCCTCGATGCCCTGGCGCATCTGACGTCCGGTCTCCTTGCGGATGCCGGAGAACGGCAGGACCATGCCGAAGCGGATCTCACGGTCGGTGATGCCGCGCACGGGGCCCGCGGTGACGGCGCCAGTCGTCGCTTCGGCCTTGACCGGTGTGATCGGGGCCGTCGCCGCAGCCGGCTGGCCGAGCGAGCGTTCGAGCTCCGTCAGTTGCCGCTCCGCGGCGGCGCAGGTCGCCTGCGAGGCGCCCGTACGACTACGGCCCTCGGCGATGTAGCCATTGAAGCTGCGGGTCAGCTGATCGCGCTCGCCGTCATTGCTCGTCGCCTGGCGGATGGCTTCGCGGAATTTGTCGACGATGCTCTGGACCCGGCCCTGCGCGATGTCCGGGCAGGCGGACGCCTGTCCCACGATCGGCCCAACCCGGCCGCCAAGCTCCCGGACGACGTCGGGAGCCGCCGCCAAAGCGGGGCTCAAGGGAGCTGCGAAAACACTCCCGATGATCAACGCGGACCAACGCACGGCCATCGAACCTTCCACCTGCTCAGCTTGTTTCCAACCCTCTTCGTTCTACTATTCGTGGCATTTCGAATTAATGTCGGGTTTCACTGTCGCTCTTTTGTCGTGGTAGTTGAGGCTGTCTTGCCTCTAGCGGTATCCTATTCAAGTTCGACGGGTTGATAGATGCCGCTGTCGTCCAGCGCTGTGCCCCAGATCTTGTGCGAAGCCTGGTGTTCGGCGCGGCCGAAGCCGAGCTGCGTGCCGAGGCCGAGATCGATGTTGCGCATGTTCTCGAGCGTTTCGACCAGTTGCTCGGTATCGAAGTTCGGACCGGCGCGCTTCAGTCCCTCGATCAGGATGCTCGCGGCGATGTAGCCCTCGAGCGAGGTGTAGTCGGCCGGCTCGCCCGGGGCGTATTTCGCAAGTGCGTTCTTGTATTCGAGGACCAGGCTCGAATAGCCGGAGACGCCGGGCACGGTCTGGCTGACGATCACGCCCTCGGCGTAGCGCGGTCCGAGCAGCATCAGCTCGCTGGCGAGCGCCGAGCCCGCGACCGCGGAGATGTTGGCGAAGATGACGCCCGGAAATACGCCTTGGGCCTTCTCGATGAATTTGGCCGCGGCGCGCGTCGTCGCCAGCATCACCACCGCCTTGACCGGGGTCTTCAGCAGCTTCAACTGATTGATGGCGTCGTCGACCTCGACCGTGTTGCGCGGGTAGTTGACCCGCACGATCGAATTGTCGCTGGCGCCGAGCGTGCGGAACGCCTTGGCCACGCCGGCGAAGCCCGCGTCGCCGAACGCGTCGTTCTGCGCGAACACGACGATCTGGCGCGGATGCAGCCTTCGCATCTTCACGAGATAATGGACCAGCGCGTCGGTCTCCTCGGCATAGCTCGGCCGGTAGTTGAAGACGTAGCGGTCGGGCGGATCGTGGCGCACGACGTTGGCGCCGGTATAGGGCGCGAAGAACAGCGTGCGGCGCTCGAGCGCGTAGGGGATGGCGACCGCGGCGGTGGCCGAGCCGAAATTGCTGATATAGCCGAACACCTGCTCCTTCTCGTAGAGCAGCTTCATCGCATCCAGCGTGCGCGCGGGATCGTAGCCGTCATCGGCGGTGACGAGCTTCAGCATGCGGCCGTTGACGCCACCGGCCTCGTTGGCGCGATTGAACGCCGCCTCGACGCCGATCTTGAGCAGCCGGCCGCTCTCCTTCACCGGTCCGCTGTAGGGAATGACCATGCCGAGCTTGATCTCGCTCTGCGTCACTCCGCGCACGTTGCCGGCCGGCGGCAGCAGCTGCGCCGGTACGGTCGCGGCCTGCGCGGTCGCAGGTCCGATGCTCACGGCGGGCAGGTTCGCGCGCGCCGGAGGCGGCGCGGCGATGGACCGTTCGAGATCGGCAAGCTGCCGATCGGCGCCGCCGCAATCCATCCGGCCTGACGTGACGAGGCCGCGACCTTCGGCCACGTAGCGGTCGAGCAGGCGCGTCAGCTCGTCACGGTCGGCCTCGCTGGAGGCGGCCTCGCGGATGACGAGCTGGAATTTCTCGATGATGGCCTGGATGCGCGGCCGGGCGATGTCGCGGCACGCGAGCGCGGCGCCAATGATCGGGCCGACGCGGCCGCCGAGCTGGCGCGCCACGCTCACATTCTCGCCGGGCGCAGCAACAGCCTCGCCGGCCACGAGGGACGCGAGCAGGATGGCTGCCACACGGGCATGAGCCAGCGGACGGCGTGCTGCCGCTTTCTGCGGTAGGACGTCGATCATCGTCGCCTGTGATGTGTTGGAAGTCGGATCAGTCGTGTAGAGGGTTTAGCGAACCCGCTCCATCTGACCCGTCTTCTGGTTCCACTGCATGAACTGCTGCAGCATGGGCTTTTCGGGAGTGTCGGCCTCTGCCGTCGGCGCCGGAGCGTCCGCGAGCAGCGACTTGAACTGCGACAGCGCGGGAGCCTGCGGCTCGACCCGCTCCGGCAGCGCGCTGGTCTGGTCCGTCTTGGCGTCCTGCACGTCGGCGGCGACCGGCGGCAGCGTCTTCATCGACTGCACGGCGGCGACGAAGGACGAGCTTGCGTCGGGCTGGCGCCACACCGGCACGATGTTGACGAAGAACAGCGCGACGACGGCGGCGACGCCGGTTGCAGCGGCGAAGCGGCCAGCCACCTTGAATACGACCGAGCGGCGGTCGCGCTCGCGCTCCAGATCCGGCGGCTCGCGCATGACCTGCGGATTCAGCGACTGACGAAGGGATTCGAACACGGCGGTCTCCAGGCGAGCATCGAGCGGTCCTTGCTGTCCCGAAGCGGGACGCTCGGCCGCCTCCGCTGCCTTGGCATTGTCACCGACGAGAGATAGACGCGCGGCTTCCGGACGTTCGCGCAGCCACCGCGGTGCGTAGTGCAGCGGGTCCTGCGGGTTCATCGGATTCTGTTCACTCAACGAACTCATACGCTACTCCTCTGACGCTCGATTCCGGAAACTGATACGCTTCTGCCACGGTTCGTATGAGAGCTAGTTTCAAACGAAGAGCGGGAGCTGGTCTGCCACTTCAGTCCACACGGAATCACTCGCAGAATCAGACGTTTCGCGTCGATCAACGATCGCACGCCAGCGGTCCCTTCCTGCAAGGCGCCGTGGCACGTTTGCCGTGCCTTGGGCGCCTCTATCGATCCCATGCCCCGCCCCCTGACGAGTGTCAATCGATCGGAACCTCCTAAAGTCGTCGGTTCCGAATTATATGTACGTTAAAGTTATCATCATGATGTGATTAAAATGAGGCATGATAGGTCTTGACGCAGATGCTCATGAATTGCGTCTCATTGATGCCAAGATTGCGCCTTGATTCGATCATCATCGAACTATGTCGGGCGGGCCGCTGTCGATTTTTGAGCGGCTTAGCGTCGATTTAACCATCCGTTAACCATCTGGCGCCGACAGTTAACCAATCACTAAGAAGGTTGGGTCGGATGGTCATGAGTGCCAGCGCTGAAACGGTGCGTCCTGTTATTCGTCTGCGCGGGCGCTCCTACGTAGCCTTCGTGTTTTCGCCGGTGGTGCCGATTGCCGACTGGCTCAGCGAGCTCGATGCAACGCTCGCGGGCTCGCCCGGCTTCTTCGTCGGCAAGCCGATCGTGCTCGATCTCTCCGCGGTGGATCTGAGCCCGCTCGCCATCACGCACCTCATCAAGAGCATCGAGTCGCGCAACATCCGCGTGCTCGGGCTCGAAGGCGTCGAGCAGGGCCGGCTGTCGCTCGGCATGCCCCCCTTGTTGTCCGGCGGCCGTCATTGCGCCGTGCAGGAGATCGAGCCGGAGAAGCCACAGCTGCAGCAGCCGACATCGCTCTTGCTCGACCAGCCCGTGCGCTCCGGCCAGTCGATCGTGTTTCCCGACGGCGACGTCACCGTGCTCGGCGCGGTGTCGTCGGGCGCCGAGATCGTCGCCGGCGGCTCGATCCACGTCTATGGCGCGCTGCGCGGCCGCGCGATGGCCGGCATCAACGGCAACGCGGCGGCGCGCATCTACTGCCAGAAGATCGAGGCCGAGCTGGTCGCGATCGACGGCTACTACCAGACGGCCGAGCAGATCGACGCCGCGTTGCGCGGCCGGGCCGCGCAGGCGCGGCTCGAAGGTCATTCCATGAAGATCGTTGCATTGAACTGAGTAGCAGGAGGATTCGTGACATGTCGAAAGTACTCGTAGTGACGTCGGGCAAGGGTGGCGTCGGCAAGACCACCACGACGGCGGCGATGGGCGCGGCGCTGGCGCAGGCCGGCGAGAAGGTCGTCGTCGTCGATTTCGACGTCGGCCTGCGCAATCTCGATCTGGTCATGGGCGCCGAGCGCCGCGTCGTGTTCGATCTCATCAACGTCGTGCACGGCGTCGCCAAGCTGCCGCAAGCCTTGATCCGCGACAAGCGGCTGGAAAATCTGTGGCTGCTGCCGGCCTCGCAGACCAAGGACAAGGACGCGCTCACCGAGGACGGCGTCGGCCGCGTCATCGCCGAATTGCGCAAGACGTTCGACTGGGTGATCTGCGACAGCCCGGCCGGCATCGAGCGCGGCGCCATGCTGGCGATGCGCTATGCCGACGAGGCGGTCATCGTCACCAATCCGGAGGTGTCGTCGGTGCGCGATTCCGACCGCATCATCGGCATGCTCGATTCCAAGACGGTGCGCGCCGAGAACGGCGAGCGCGTCGAGAAGCACATTCTCATCACGCGCTATGATGCCGGCCGCGCCGCGCGCGGCGAGATGCTGTCGATCGAGGATGTGCTGGAGATTCTCGCGACGCCGCTGCTCGGCATCGTGCCGGAGAGCCAGGACGTGCTGCGCGCTTCCAACGTCGGCTGTCCCGTGACGCTCAACAGCCCCGCGAGCGCCCCCGCGCGCGCCTATCACGATGCGATGCGCCGCCTCCTCGGCGAGGAGGTCGAGATGCAGATCCCGACCGAGCGCAAGGGCCTGATGAACCTGCTCTTGGGACGGAGGGCTGCATGAGCGTGCTGCGGCTCTTTACGGGGCGTGCGGCCTCCGCGCCTGTCGCGCGGGAGCGGCTGCAGATCCTGCTCGCGCATGAGCGCAGCCTGCGCGGACAGCCCGATCTCCTGATGCAGCTGCGCGAGGAAATCCTCGCCGTGGTTTCGCGCCATGTGGTACTCGATCCGGACAAGGTCATCGTTCGCATGGATCGGGGAAAGCATGTCTCGACGCTCGAGGTCGACATCGAACTGCCCAATGGCGCCGACCGCGCCTTTGCCAGCGCCGGCTGAGACGTGGCGAGGCGCGCGCTGATGCGGCCGATCTTCCGCATCGCGGACAATCGGGTCGCCGTCAGCTCCGATGCTGCGGGACCGTGGGATCCGACGATGCAACACGGGTCTGCGCCGTCGGCGCTGGCCGTGTGGGCTGCCGAGCGCATTCCGACGACGTCGCCGATGCGCATCGCCCGCGTCACCATCGACCTGATGCGCCCGGTGCCGCTCGCAGAGCTCCTCATCGAGACCGAGGTGCTGCGCGAGGGCCGCAAAATCCAGCTCTGCGCGGTGCGGCTGCGCGCCGGCGATACGGTGGTGGTCACGGCGACGGTGCTCAAGATCAGGCAGGATGCCGTGCCGCTTCCGGACGATGTCCGCGAGCTGCCGGTCGATCTGGTCGGTCCTGACGATGCGCTGCCGGAGCCTGCGGATTTCTCGACCAGCCCGTTCGTGCGCGGCATGACCCTGCGCGCCGCGCGCGGCCGGTTCGGTGTCAAGGGACCCGGCGCGATCTGGTACCGCGTCGACTGGCCGCTGGTCGAAGGCCACGCCGTGTCGCAGGCGATGCGCGCCGTGGTCGCGAGCGACTTCTGCAACGGCACCTCCGCTGCTCTCGACTTCCACAGCTACACCTTCCTCAACGCCGACCTCACCGTGAACATGGCCCGCGAGCCGGTCGGCGACTGGATCCTGCTCGACGCCGAAAGCTGGATCGGCCCGGACGGTGCCGGTCTGGCGATGGCGCGGCTGGGTGATGTCAGGGGCTATTTCGGCCGCGTGGTGCAGAGCCTCGTGATCGAGAAGCGGTGAGGGGGCGGTCAGCCGTCCGGATTGCGTTCACAGCGAGTTGGCGAACTGATCACCGCACCGGCGCTGCTTCGTTTCCAACGGCGCGCCGCGGCGAGGTGTTATTAAGTTGGGTCGGTGATCGGCCGTTGCCTGCTTCGTTTCCGATGAACCGATCAACCCCGCGCCAAGCTCCGCTGCGCCCTCTCCCCCCGCTTGCGGGGGAGAGTTGGAGAGGGGGCGCCACGCACACCGCCGCTGGAGCGGCCCCCTCCCTAGCCCTCCCCCGCAAGCGGGAGAGGGAACACACTGCCGTTGTCGCGAGTGAACGAGTTCAACGACGAATGATTTCGCTCTTGCGCCGCCCGCACCGTGTTCAAGAATCGTCCCACCTCCAGCTTCAGCCGGTTGCTGTCCTGTGACAGCGACTGCGCCGCCGACAGCACCTGGGACGAGGCCGAGCCGGTTTCGCTGGCGTCGTGCTGCACCTCGGTGATGTTGGACGACACCTCGTTGGTGCACTGTGCCGCTTGGCCGTGGAGTTCTCAATATTGCTCTAAACTTGAGCAGGCCAAGATGGTCGTATAACTACGACGCGGACTACACGCAGGTGGAACGACAAGCAGGTGGATGGGAACAAGCGTCATGGCGAAACCAACGAAGGCTACGAGCGTCGGCGAGGGGAACCAGTCTCCGTCGGAGCTGATCGACGCCCGGATCAAGGAGCTCGGGGATTGGCGCGGCGTCACGCTCAGCTACGTCCGCGATCTCATCAAACAGGCCGATCCCGATATCGTCGAGGAGTGGAAGTGGCGCGGCGTTCCCGTATGGTCGCATGCCGGCATCGTCTGCACCGGCGAGACCTACAAGGCCGCGGTGAAGCTGACGTTCGCCAAGGGTGCCTCGCTGCCGGACCCTTCCGGCCTCTTCAACGCGAGCCTCGACGGCAACACCCGCCGCGCCATCGACCTTCATGAAGGCGACGTGATCGATGAGACTGCGTTCATGGCGCTGATCCGCGCCGCGGTGGCGCTGAACATGACGAAGGGGAAGCGCTAGGGCTGGTGCATCGCTCCGCGCAGTCAGTATCAACGATCCAGGTCGCTGCTCACTCACCATGTCGTCGCGAGCGCAGCGAAGCAATCCAGGGCCAAGTCGAATCATCTGTCTGGAAGGCCTGGATCGCTTCGTCGTTTCGGGAGGGCCCGCGACGGCGGTGCCGGTCGCCGACAACCTTTCGCAACGATGACCCGTGTGCATCGGGCTGGGAGGAGGCGGCAGCCATGGTTGCGCTCTGCCGAGAAACACGCTAGTTCAGCGCATCCCAACTTCAACGCAGGAGGCGACGATGTCCAGACTCACGCGCTTCCCGGGTTCGCTGCGCGATCATTGACGCGGCCGACCGGGATGATTGTCCCGGCCATGATTTGACCCTTTCGCATCTCATCGAAAAGCCCGCAGGCCCTCATGGCCTGCGCTTGAACCGTCGTGTCATGACATCAAATCTCTTGCTGACTCCCCGCCGGGAGCCGGAGCGTTCCGACCTGCGCGAACGCCGGCTGCGGCGCTATTCGTCTCGTCTGCAATCCCGCGTGCGCGCATGCGCGATGCGACATCCTCATCTTGCCGACCTCGCGTTGAGCTTTCCGGCGCTGCTGTTCGCGTTGGCGGTGCCGCGCCCGGATGTCGATCCGGAGCGGGCGATCGCGTGCGTGATCGCGGGGCGTCCGCTGGCCGAGGCGGCGGCCGCGGCCGGTCTGCCGCTCTGGCTGCGCAAGCTGCCACCGGAGGCGTTCGTCCGTCCGATCCCACCATTGCCAAACGGCGAGCTGTTCCGGCGGCAGATCGGCAACCATTTGCCGCGCTCGCCGAAGCTGATGCCGACCTGGCTGCAGCTCGTGGCGGAGATGGCGGCGCTGGCGCATGAGGCCGCCGCCGTCTGGATCGCTCGCGAGTATCTGCGGGCGCCGAAGCGCGATCACATGCATCTGCTCGGTCTGTGGATCTGGTTCTCGGGACAGCCCGGCTGCTTCGGCCGCGAGCTCATCGAACGGCCGTGGACTCCGGCCATGAAGCTCGACGCCGCACGGACAGCCGCCTTCGCCTGGCGAGCGAACACGACGCTGCACCTCAACATCGGTCAGCGGCCGATCCGCAACATGTGGCTCAACCCGGGCCGTGTGGGTGATTATGAATTCAGGCCGCTCGATGACATCCCGGCCATCGTCGAGGAAGCGGTCGTCATGCGCAACTGCGTCCGCACCTATGATGACGACATCGCCCATAACCGCTCGCGGCTGTGGAGCGTCTGGCGCAATGGCGAGCGCGTCGCGACGTTGGAGACCGGGCTCCATTGTCATGATCCGTTGCTCAACATCATCCAGCTCGAAGGCCCCGGGAATGCCGCCGCGCCGCGCGAGCTGTGGTGGATCGCACGGCGGTGGCTGCACCTGCACGACCTGCCGCAGATCGAGACGGGCAGGATCAAATGGCGCCAGGCCCCGCTCGATCTCGCCACCTGGCGCAGGCTGTGGCGACCGTATTGGCTTGCCAAGCGCCGCATCCCGGACTGGTTGCCGCTCGCACCGTCGCGCGCTGCGTTCGCGGCGTTGTGAGATGGTTGTCGTGTTCGGACGCTCGTTCGACAAAATCAGTGTCGTCCCGGCGAACGCCGGAACCCATAACCCCAGGGCCATATTCGAGGCACGCGCGTTGATGCATCTGGGCTCGCCACGTCCTGTGGTATCGGTCCTGGGTCGCGCGAACGCGCCGATGCCTGCACATCGTCCGGCTTCGCTTGTTCGGCACGACAGCGGGTCGGAGTGCAGACCGGCTTTACGTTGGGCCCTCTGTTGCGCGTCGCGTGGGATTCGTTGTGCCGCAGCGAGGTTGATTTGGCCGACGAGCAGGCTTGCTTCCCCATCGATACCTTCCGGCGCAGGTCGGGCGTCCGCAGCGGCGCGCGCAAAGACGAAATTCGCTCGCGCGATCAAGCTGATTTGGGCTGTCCAGATGCGGAGCGAAAAATATTCGACTTTTCATTTTCCGAAATCCATGGTCTTTTCTCCCCATCCCGCTTCACTGACGAGGGGCGCTTCGCGAACGTCACGATGCGTTGGGGTGGGATGCGGTGGCCGCGATGGGGCGCAGCATGCTTTGGGCATGCCGACGTACGCCACGTCGCGGACGGTGAAGTCGCAGGGTCCTGGCCTCCCGACGCTGAGGTCCGCGCAACGCGTGAAACGCGTTGTCGCCACGGTGGCAAACAAGCCGGTCACCGAGGAGACTGCGTATAAATCGTAAAGCCACCGCGCAGGGAAGGCCGGGTCTATCCGGCCGAACCTGTGGTTCTGCCGCGTGCTTTTTTGCTGCACGCGGACCGCAGGCCTCGGTCGAGGCCTGGCCTTCCCTGCACCCTCCGTGAGTTGGAGGGGAACGACACCAGCAAGACTCGGACGCAGGTGCGCCGCGAGGCAGCAATGTCATGTCTGCAATGGGGGCAACGCATTCAGTGTTGTTTGGATACAGCGGATCGCGTGGCGAGTATCGCGCCACACAGAGGCTGTCGTCCCGGCGAACGCCGGGACCCATAATCACAGGACGATGGTCGAGGCACGCGGGTCGCGACGTCAGCGCTTACGACGCTGCCCTGTGGTTATGGATCCCGGGTCGCGCTTCGCTTGCCCGGGACGACAGCGGAGCGCGGCGGCTACGGGCGAAAGCTTCCATCGGCATTGCAAAGCCGCGAGTCTGGATTGCCGTCGTTGCGAGCGGAGCGAAGCAATCCAGGGCCTCATCCGCGGCCCTGGATTGCTTCGGCGCAAGAGCGCCTCGCAATGACGGTGGCGATCGAGGGAGCTGATGATGCCGCTACCCCACCATCCGCCCGCGTCCTTCCCAGAACCGTGCGCGCAGCACCTTCTTGTCGACCTTGCCGACGCCGGTCATCGGCAGCTCCTTGACGAACGAGATGCTCTTGGGCGCATGGGCCGAGCCCTTGCGCGCCTTCACGAGCTCGATCAGCTCGGCAGCGTCGATCTGCGCGCCGGCGCGGGGCACCACGATCGCGGTGACAGCCTCGCCCCATTTGTCGTCGGGCACGCCCACCACCGCGCACATCGCGACGTCGGCGTGCTGCGTCAGCACGTCCTCGATCTCGCGCGGGAAGATGTTGAAGCCGCCGGAGACGATCATGTCCTTCTTGCGGTCGAGAATGTACATGTAGCTGCGCTCGTCGCGGCGAGCGATGTCGCCGGTGTGCAGCCAGCCGTTCTTCAACGTTTCCGCCGTGGTGTCCGGCCGCTTCCAATACTCCGCCATCACATGCGGCGCGCGCACGCAGATCTCGCCCGCTTCGCCCTGCGCGACCTCCCGATCGTCGTCGTCGAGGATTTTGACCTCGCAGGCCGCGATCGGGAAGCCGCAGGACAGGAACAGCTCCGGCTGCTTCGGATCATGATCGGCCTTGCGCAGCACCGAGACGGGATAGCATTCGGTCTGGCCGTAGAGCTGCGAGAACACCGGGCCGATGCGCTCGATGCCCTCGACGAGCCGCGTCGGCGACATCGCCGAGGCGCCGTACAGCACGAGCTCGAGCGAGGAGAGATCGGTCTTGCCGAGCGAGGGATGATCCAGCAGCACGTAGATCATGGTTGGAACGAACAAAGTGAAGTTGATGCGCTCGCGGGCGATGGTCGCCAGCACGGCCTCGGGATCGAATCCCTTCAGCATGTGCACGGTGCCGCCCCGCATCAGGGTCGGCAGCACCTTGGTGCCGGCGACATGGCTGATCGGCGCCACCGTCAGGTAGCGCGCACGCTCCGGAATCTCGAAATCGGCGAGGATAGCGGTGGCGAAGCCGCCATACTCGCGGTGATGGCGCAGCGCGCCCTTCGACTTTCCGGTGGTGCCGCCGGTGTAGTTCAGGGTCGCGATGTCGTCGGGCGTGGCGAAATTGCGTGCGGTGGCGTGGCCGGCCTGCTCGATTGCGGCGAGCAGGTCAGCGCCATAGCCGGCCTGCCCCAGCGTGAACACGTGACGGAGGCCGTCGGCGCGCGCGGCGAGCTCGCCGCCGCGGTCGCGGAACGCTGCCGCATCGATCACCAGCACCTGCGATTCCGAATCCGACAGCTGGAACAGCTGGTCCTCCAGCGATCCGAGCGGATGCAGCCAGGTGATGGCGAGCCGCGACAGCTGTGCCGCCGTGCCGGCGCACCAGGTATCGGCGCGGTTCGCGGTGAGCAACGCGACACGTGTTCCCGGCGAAAGGCCGAGGCGCATGAACACGCCTTGCATGCGCCCGATCAGGTCGATCGCGCCCTGATACGACAGCGATCCGCCGGGCCAGCTGAAAGCGGTGCGCGAGGGGTGACGCGACAGGGTGAGCAGGGTCTGCTCGCAGACGACTGGAAACGTGTGAAGCTGATGGCTCATGGAACGTCCTCCCGGGAGGCCGCGATCGTTGTGGCGTCGCATGGCTTGTGGCCGACGCTATCAGAAAGTGCCTCGCGCTCAAGGCGCGCTCTGCCGTTCCCGGAACATCGCAGCGCGCCCCGCGTTGCCCGGCCGAAGAATAAGGAGCAAGGCCATGCGCACCTCGACAGCCTTTTTTGCAGGAGCCGGAACGGTCGCCATCGCCGTCGCGGCTGGTCTCGGCGGTGGGCTCATTCTGGCCGAGGGCATGCATCCGCGATCGCCGGTGATGGAATCGACTAAGCTCGAGCGCTCCGGACCGGACGCGCCGTCGCCAAGTCCGACCGCCACCTCGTATCTTGCGGCGACGCAGGCGGCTGCGACGACGCCGATCAAGGTGTCGCCTGCAGCAGCCGAGACGGCGCCTGCGACGTCGGCCTCGGCCAGTCCCGCGCCGTCGCAGCAGGCGGCTGCGACGGACGCGAACGCTGCGCCCGCGGCTTCTGCGGTGGCGGCCACCACCCCGGCCACCACGTCCGACGAAGCCCAGGCCAAGCTCCAGGAGAAGGCCGCAGAAAAAGTTCAGGACGCGGACCTGAAGGCGCGCGGGGCCGAGCGCAAGCGCGTCGCCGAGCAGCGCCGCGCCGACCGGCACCGGCAATATGTCGAGCGCCGGCGCCAGCGCCGCGAGCAGGATCTGCGCGCCGTCGAGCAGGCGGTGCGCGAGGATACGACGCCGCGCGCCTATGCGGCGCAGCCGGTCGGCATGGAAGGGCCGCGCTTCAGCTTCTTCGGCAACGATTGATCGCATGCGGCTGCGTCGTTATCCCTGAGCCGAACAGAGATCAGGGAGGACGCGCCGTGCAGGAGACTCGATGGGCCGGGCTGCAGACGCGGCTGCGCCTGCCGCTGATCGCAGCGCCGATGTTTCTGGTGTCGGGAATCGAGCTGGTGAGCGCGGCCTGCGCCAACGGCGTGATCGGCGCGTTCCCGACGGTCAATTGTCGCACCCCCGACGAGCTCGACGCCTGGCTGTTCCGGATTGCGGATCGGCTTGCGCGCAGCAGCGATACCAGCGGGGCGGCGACTGCGCCGGTCTGCCCGAATCTGATCGTGCATCACTCCAACGCGCGGCTGAAGGACGATCTCGCGGTGCTATTGCGGCACCGGCCGGAGATCGTGATCACATCGGTCGGCTCGCCGGCGAAGGTCGTTGCGCCCTTGCATGATGCGGGCGCGCTGGTGTTGGCCGACGTCGCCTCGATCCGTCATGCCGAGCGCGCGGTGGAAGCCGGCGCCGATGGGCTGGTGCTGCTCACGGCCGGCGCGGGTGGCCAGACCGGCTGGCTCAACCCGTTCGCCTTCGTGCGCGCGGTCAGGGCGTTCTTCGCCGGGCCGATCGTGCTCGCGGGCGGCATCAGCGACGGCGTGGCCTTGCGGGCGGCCGAAGTGCTCGGCTGCGATCTCGCTTATATGGGCACGAAGTTCATCGCCACGCGCGAAAGCATGGCCGATGATCGCTACAAGGCGATGCTGGTGGCAAGCTCGGCCGACGACGTGCTGCTCACCTCGGCGTTCACGGGCCTGCCGACCAGCATGCTGCGGCCGTCGATCGTCGCGGCCGGGCTCGATCCCGAAGCGTTGCCGGCGCGCGGCGCGATCGAGATCGGCAGCGACATCGACATCGCCGCGCGCGAGGCGCGGCCGAAACGCTGGCGCGACATCTGGAGCGCGGGGCACGCGACCTCGGGGGTCACCGACATCCCGTCGGTCGCCGTGCTGGTCGCGCGCACGGCTGATGAGTACGGCGGCGCGGGCGGCCTCCGATCATGAGAGAAAACGTGATGTGTGTCCTTAAGGCACCATTAACCATCGGGTCCCACAATCCGCGGAGCTTGAACTTGGCGGAATCGTGCGATGGGCATCGGGCTACGGCAGGACAAGGAGCGGGCGACTCTCGAGGAGATCCGGATCCGCGTCGGGCATGCTTTGCAGCGGCATCCGCTGTGCCGCAACGTCCAGTTCGACATCATGAGCGTTCCCCGCACCGCTCGCGGCGGGAACTGGACCATCAGCCTGCATTCGGTGGAACCGGCGGCGCTTTGGGAGGCCTCCGACATCGTCGCCGACATCCAGGCCGCGTACGACCTGCTGATGCCGGCCGAGCTGTCTTCGGCGGCGTAAAAAAATATCCGTCATGTTCACAGGGCAGAATGGTGGCCTCTGTGTTTCTGTGGCATCGTAAAGCCTTAATTAACTCCCACTTTTCGGCAAGCTGCGGCTTTCCGCCGGGATACGGAGAATTGCGTGACGAAGTCGATCGCTTTTGTCGCTGTGCTGGGCGTGCTGATCGCAGGCGCGGCCGTGACAAGCGTCCTGATGCGGGACAGCGTGCCTTCGGCCGGTGCGATGATGCCGCCTGTGGTGGCGAAGAGCCCAATCTCCAACCGTGAAGCCAAGGGCGACCGCCTGGCGATGGTCACACTTGCGGCTCCCGAGGTGCAGCAGCCGAGTGCCCCGTCGAAGGCGACGCTGCGCCAGGCCTTTGCCTATGCGCCGTCCGAGCCGGAAATGGCGAAAGCGTCGGCCGTCGTCGCTGCCGAGCCGGTGGTGCCGAAGTCAAAGATTCTCGCCAGGAGCGAGCCGGCCCCGGCGCCGCTGAAGCCGGAGGTGCAGAAGGCCTATTCGTTGCTGTCGGACGGCCAGATCGCGGGCATCAAGGAGCGGCTGCGGCTGTCGTCGAGCCAGGAATATTATTGGCCGGCGGTCGAGACGGCGCTGCGCGCCGTCGCCCGCAAGATCCACGCCGGCCGCCAGGGCGCGGCGAAGCCGGGCGCGGTGGCGATCGATCCGGATTCGGATGAGGTGCAGCAGCTGAAGTCGGCCGCGATGCCGCTGCTGTGGCAGCTGCGCGAGGACCAGAAGGACGAAGTGCGGCGGCTTGCGCGCACCATCGGCCTCGACAAGGTCGCAGCCGCGATCTGATTGGTCCGGCCACGTGAACATCAGAGAAGGCCGCGCATTGCGCGGCCTTCTTGCTTCCAGGGGGTATTTTTTACCTCGCCGGCGGACTGGCCTCCCGATGCTCGCCGCTCTCGGCACCGGCTCCAGTCGGCGACGACGTGGGCACGGTGCGCAGGTCCAGCCGGGCCCGCCGCGATCTCGCGGTTGTGTCGCGAGCGCAGGAAGGCCAGGAACGCGCCGGCGGCAATGATGATCGCGGCCGCGAGCGTGAAGAACATCAGCCAGCTGATGGGTTGATCGCCTTGCACGTCGAACATCCGTCGTGTGAGGGGCGCACGACGTGCAGTCGCGTCAAACCCACATGACAATCTCTGTTCGTTGCAATCGTCGGTGGCGGGAAAGGTTTCCCGCCCGGCCCCAGAAATCTCGCCTCAGCGCCCTTCGCCCGCGGCCCACAGCGCGCCGAGCCCGGCACGATACGTCGGGTAAGCGAAGTCGACGCCGAGCTCCTGCTTGGCCCGCGCATTCCGGATGCGGCGGTTGCTGGCATAGAAGCTCCGCGCCATCGGCGACAGCTCGGCGCGGTCGAACGGAAGTTCCGGCGGCGGGGCGATGCCCATCAACGCAGCGGCATAGGCGATGACGTCCTGCGGCGGCGCAGGCTCGTCGTCGACGATGTTCCAGGCGCCGCCTGACCCGCGCTGGATCGCGCCCATGATCGCGCTGGCCGCGTCATCGACATGGATACGGTTGAACACCTGTCCCGGCTTGACGATGCGCCGCGCCCGCCCGGCCCGCAGCTCGACCAGCGCATTGCGGCCCGGCCCGTAGATGCCGCCGAGCCGGAGCACCGCGAGCCGGTCGCCGATCCGCGCGCGCCAGTCCTGCTCGACGCGGACCCGGGCCTGCACCCGGTCGTGCTCAGGCGCCAGCGGCGTGTCCTCGTCGATCCAGCCGCCCTGATGGTCGCCATAGACGCCGACAGTCGAGAGATAGACTACGCGGCGCGCGCGCCCTGCCGTGATGGCGTCGCCGAACGTGGCCAGCACCGGGTCGTCGCCGGCTCCCGGAGGCACCGAGATCAGCACGACGTCGGCCCCCGCGGCTTTCGCCAGCGTCGCGGCCGGCGCCGTGCCGTCGAACAGGTCGATGTCATCAGGCGCCAGCTGCGCGCGCTTGTCGGCGCCGCGCACCGTGCCGCCGACGCGCGCGAACGCGCCGCGGCGCAGTTCGACGAAGCGCTGCGCGGTGTAGCCGAAGCCGATGACGAAGAGGTTCATGGATGCCGTTCACCCGGATGGCGCGAAGAAGCGAGCCTCCGAGTTACCCGGCGCCGGGTGGCCCGCGCAATTCAAATGACGCGTGCGGAGGTCACAGCCTGCGCCCCTGGCGGTGCTGGCCTGCCGCCCTTGTTATGGCTCCCGTCATGGTCCATGTCGTATGATCAGGTGACAGGAGATGGACTGCCACGATGAATTTCCATTCGATCTACCGGCACGGTTTTGCCCGCGTCGCCGCCTGCGTCACGGCCTCCAGCGTCGCCAACCCCACCGCCAACGCGGCGGCGATCCTGGCGGCGGCGCGCGCCTGCCATGACCAGGGGGCGGCGGTCGCGGTGTTTCCAGAGCTCTGCCTGTCCGGCTACGCGATCGAGGACCTGGTCAAGCAGGATCCGCTGCTCGACGCCGTCCAGCGCGGCCTGCTCACCTTGGTCGAAGCCTCGCACGACCTGATGCCGGTCCTGATCGTGGGCGCGCCGCTGCGCTTCGCCCACCGCGTCTATAATTGCGCCGTCGTGATCCATCGCGGCGAGGTACTCGGCGTCATCCCGAAGAGCTACCTGCCGACCTATCGCGAGTTCTACGAAGGCCGTCACTTCGCCTCCGGCGCCGGCATCCGCGGCGAGATGATCGAGGTCGCCGAGACCATGGCGCCATTCGGCACGGATCTGCTGTTCGCCGCCGCTGACGTCGCCGGGCTCGTCATCGGCGTCGAGATCTGCGAGGACATGTGGATCCCGGTGACGCCGGCGTCCGAGTTGGCGCTCGCCGGCGCCACCGTGCTCGCCAATCTCTCGGGCAGCCCGATCACGGTCGGCCGCGCCGAGTCACGCTCGCTGCTCTGTCGTTCCACCTCGGCGCGCTGCCTCGCCGCCTACATCTACGCGGCGGCCGGTGTGGGCGAATCCACCACGGATCTCGCCTGGGACGGCCAGACCTCGATCTTCGAGAACGGCGTGCTGCTGGCCGAGAGCGAGCGCTTCCGCCAGATCGGCCAGACCATCTTCGCCGATGTCGATCTCGATCTGCTGCGCCAGGAGCGGGCGCTGATGGGCACGTTCGACGACAATGCGCGCGCGCAACGCGCCGGCGTGCACTACCGCCGTATCGGCTTCGAGCTGCAGCCGACCCTCGATGACATCGGCTTCATGCGCAGCATCGAGCGCTTTCCGTTCGTGCCGAGCGATCCCGCGCGGCTCGATCAGGACTGCTACGAGGCCTACAACATCCAAGTCGCGGGTCTCGTCCAGCGGCTGCGCGCCACCGGCACCAAGCGCATCGTGATCGGCGTCTCCGGCGGGCTCGATTCCACGCATGCGCTGATCGTCGCCGCCAAGGCGATGGACCTGCTCGGCCTGCCGCGCACCAACATCCTCGCCTATACGATGCCGGGCTTCGCGACCGGCGCGCAAAGCAAGTCCTACGCGCATGCGCTGATGACATCGCTTCAAGTCAGTGCCGCCGAGCTCGACATCCGCCCCGCGGCGACGCAGATGCTGAAGGACATCGGCCATCCCTTCGGCCGCGGCGAACAGGTCTACGACGTCACCTTCGAGAACGTGCAGGCGGGCCTGCGCACCGACTACCTGTTCCGCCTCGCCAATGATCGGGGCGGCCTCGTGCTCGGCACCGGCGATCTCTCCGAGCTCGCGCTGGGCTGGTGCACCTATGGCGTCGGCGATCAGATGGCGCACTACAATGTCAATGCCGGCGTGCCGAAGACCTTGATCCAGCATCTCATCCGCTGGGTGATCGCCTCGCATCAGTTCTCCGCCGAAGTGGACCGCACGCTCGAGGCGGTGCTTTCAGCGGAGATCTCGCCGGAGCTGGTGCCGGTGAAGGAGGGCGAGACGCCGCAGAGCACGCAGGCCGCGATCGGCCCCTATGAGCTGCAGGACTTCAATTTGTTCTACACGCTGCGCTACGGCATGCGCCCGTCGAAGATCGCCTTCATGGCGCATCACGCCTGGAAGAATGTCGGCGACGGCGCCTGGCCGCCGCATTTCCCTGCCGACAAGCGCCACGCCTATACGCTTCCCGAGATCAGGAAGTGGCTGGAGGTGTTCCTCAAGCGCTTCTTCGCCTTCAGCCAGTTCAAGCGCTCGGCAATGCCGAACGGCCCGAAAGTGGTCGCCGGCGGCGCCCTGTCGCCGCGCGGCGACTGGCGCGCGCCGTCGGACGGCAACGCCACCGCGTGGCTGGAGGATCTGGAGCGCAACGTGCCGAAGTGACGACCATCTTGCTCGGCCGCCGCGCTTGCCATATCCGAGACGTGCGCGTCCGCCTTTGCGGCGTCGTCATCGACATCGTTGAACGGAGCAGATCATGAGCGTGACCGCCGCCGGCATTTCCTCGATGGCGACGAGGCAGATCCTCGCCGAGCTCGCGGCCGCCTATGAGGAGGCGACCGGCGAGGTGATCACGATCGAATCCGTCGGCGGCGTCGATGCCGCCAAGCGCATCCGCGCCGGCGAAGCGTTCGACTTCGCGGTGCTCGCCTCGGATGCGCTGCAGAAGCTCGAGGCCGACGGCCATCTCGTGCCCGGCAGCATCATCGAGATCGCGGAATCACCGATGGCGATGGCGGTGCGCGCGGGCGCCGCGAAGCCAGATCCGTTGGACGAGGCCGCCGTGCGCAAGGCGATGGAGAATGCCAAGGCGATCGGCATCTCCACGGGCCCGAGCGGAACGCACGTGCAGAAGCTCGCCCGCGACTGGGGCCTGGAAGGCGAGGGCGCGTCGCGCCTGGTCCAGGCCAAGCCGGGCATTCCGGTTGCAAAACTGCTCGCCGATGGCGAGGTCGAGGTCGGCTTCCAGCAGCTCAGCGAGATGCTCGGCGCGCCTGGCATCGACATCGTCGGCCTGCTGCCCGCGTCGCTGCAGCCCGGCACGGTGTTCGCGGCGGCGTTGTGCAAGGCCGGCGCGCATACCGAGGCGGCGCGGGCCTTCATCGAATATCTCGTCTCGGAGGAGACCGCCGAAACCAAGCGCCAGCACGGCATGACGCCGGTGTGAGGCGCCGGCTCCACAGCCCGCGAAAAAATCCGATCGCCGCGTGTCGTCTCGGCCTTGTCCCGATCGTCTTCCAACCGAACAATCGGGAAGGAGACGGCGGATGAGCACATCGCACTATCGCTGGGTGATCGTGGCGGCCGGGGGCGTGCTCGGCTGCGTCGCCGTCGGCGGCCTGTTCTCGCTGCCGGTGTTCCTCAAGCCGATGGCCGCCGAGACCGGGTGGTCGGTCGCGGGGATCTCCACCGCGATGACGATCGGCTTCCTGGCGATGGCCGTCACCAGCATGGGCTGGGGCACGCTGTCCGACCGCATCGGCCCGCGTCCCGTGCTGCTGATCGGATCGATCCTGCTCGCCGTCAGCCTGCTGCTGGCAAGCCTGACATCCTCGCTGTTGGCGTTCCAACTGCTGTTCGGCCTGATCGCAGGCATCGCGACAGCGGCGATCTTCCCGCCGGTCATGGCGACCGTCACCGGCTGGTTCGACACCCATCGCAGCCTCGCGGTGTCGCTGGTCTCGGCCGGCATGGGCGTGGCGCCGATGACGATGTCGCCGCTCGCGGCCTGGCTCGTCTCCAGCTACGACTGGCGGACCGCGATGCAGTGCATCGCCGCGATCGTGGCCGCCATCATGATTCCCACGTCGCTGCTCGTGGGCCGTCCGCCATCGTCCGCGCCCGGCGACGCCGTCGCGTCGGGTCCCGCCGCCGGGCCGGCCGAGATGACGCGATCGGCGGCGCTGCGCTCGCCGCAGTTCCTGATCCTGCTCGCCACCAACTTCTTCTGCTGCGCCACGCATTCCGGCCCCATCATCCACACCGTGAGCTACGCCGTCACCTGCGGCATCCCGCTGATGGCGGCGGTGACGATCTACAGCATCGAGGGGCTCGCCGGGCTCGGCGGCCGCATCGCCTTCGGCCTGCTCGGCGACCGCTTCGGCGCCAAGCGGGTACTCGTTCTCGGCCTGCTCGCGCAGGCGTTCGGCGCGCTCGCCTACGTGGTCGTGCGCGACCTCGCCGCGTTCTATGCGGTCGCGGCGATCTTCGGCTTCCTCTATGCCGGCACCATGCCGCTCTACGCCGCGATCGCGCGTGACAATTTTCCGCAAGGCATCATGGGCACGGTGATCGGCGGCACGGCGATGGCCGGCAGCCTCGGCATGGCGACCGGCCCGCTGGCCGGCGGCCTGATCTACGACAGCTTTGCGAGCTACACTTGGCTCTATGTCGGCTCGTGGGTGATGGGCCTCGGCGCTGTCATGATGATGATGACCTTCCGGCCGTTTCCCAAGCCGACGTCGCAGCCTGGCGCCGTGCCCATGCAAGCGCCGGCCTGACGCTGCTGCATCGCACCTTCACGCGCGCCGTCGGAATCGAACAACAACGCTTGATCCCCCGGCAGGAACTGTGATGTCGCAGCCGGGTTGGGCGAGCGTGGAGTTCAACCGGATAGAGATCGGATCCATGAAGAAGACCCAGCTCGCCATTGCCACCCTCGTCGCCGCCACCCTCGCCGCCGTCCCGCTCGCCGTCCAAGCGAAGCACCACAAGAAGCACAACGCCGCGACGTCGACCACCTCGTCGCAGACCACCGGCAGCAACATGAAGTCCGGCCGCGATTCCACCTCGTCGAGCCAGGGCAATGTCGGCCCGGGCACGAACCAGGCGGGAAGCATGGGGAAGTAACAAGCCGGGCAACTTCGTTCAGCGACGGGAAAGCAGCGCTGGCCTTCCCGTCGCCGCTGGACAGCATTCTTTTCCAGACGGCGTGTTGCAGACCTTGCTGCCATCGTTGGCGCTTGATGCTAAACGAACGTTCACAGTGACGTCAGTGATCGCCGTGTTGCGAATTCGTGCGGTGGAGGTGCATCGTCGATGTTGGCGAGGGGGCGGGATTATTATCTCGGGCTGAGACGCCGCTATGAGCCGGACGTCGCCAGGCTTGTCATCGTCGCGGAATCGCCGCCGGCCTCAGGAAAATACTTCTATGACTCGGCCGGCTCGATCAGCGAGCCGTTGTTCACGGCCCTCATGCGCCAGATGGGAGCCACCCCTGCGACGAAAGAAGAGGGGCTGCGACAATTTCAGAGCAAGGGATGGGTGCTGGTCGATGCGACCTACCAGCAAGTGGACAAGCTGCCGAAAGACGCGAGTCAGGATCGGAATGCGTTGATCGAAGACGATTACCCGCTGCTCGTCGCGGACCTATCCAGCCTTGTGTCGGATCGCGGCGTTCCCCTAATCTTGATCAAGGCAAACGTCTGCCGGATTCTGGAGCCTCGACTGACAAAGGACGGCTTCAACGTGATCAACGCCGGCCGCCCGGTCTATTTTCCGAGCACGGGACAGCAGAAAAGGTTCGAGCAGCAGTTCGCCGACGTCCTGAGGTCGGCTGACTGAGGTTTGACGGTCAAGGGCGAGGCACTGGTCGGCGATGTGCCGTCAGTCTCGGTCAGCATCCCCCATCGTGCGTGGGTCCAGCAGGTGACGGCAACGTGCGATGCACGCTGCCGATCATTTCGACGCCTCCTTGATCTTGTGCTCCAGATGCCCGGTGCCGTGATCCCTGCGCAGCTGGCTCAGCGAGGTCTCGTTGAGCTGAAGCAGCACGTCGCTGAGTTTGGTCGAATCCGGATAACCGGCCGCGAACGACTTTCCGTAGATCTTGCGCAACGTGCCGACCAGCGTGTTGCCATGCTTCCTGCTGATCTCGCCATCCTTGTCGCGGTGGCGGCCGTCGAGGCCCGGTTCCTTCATGCGTCTCTCCCCTGATGCGGCTGGTGCCGTAATGCGACTTGCGCGCTTAGGAAGGGGGAGCCTGCGCTCAATCGATGAGATTGGCAATGCTGCGGCGTGATACGCGGGGTTCACGCGCGGTGCACCAAGAGAATCTGCGAATGAGTTGCTTGTCATACCGGGCTCCGTCCTTCCTGCGCGGCCGCAACCGCCTCGACTCGGCGAAGGCTCGGGCATCCACGTCGTTCAATCATGTTGGTCGAAGTGAATGGCCGGGACGGAGCCAGGCTATGACGGTGGAAAGATATCTGGGCGGAAACCCGGGTTCTTGGATGCGATCGCCGGGCCGCTCGACGCTGGTCAAAAATCCCGCTTTACTCCATTCATCCCGCCTCATGCAGAGGGCGTACGCGTCGTCACGATACGTGGAGGTAGGCTGCGATGGACGTGGATGCTGCGCCAGACGAGCGTTTGCATCGCGGACGGCGAAGTCGTGTGGTCCCGGCCTCCCGATGCTGAGGTCAAGCCTGTTGTTGATGCGCAAGCGTCACGCGGGCGATGGGGGCAAGAAAGCCCGGTCCCCAAGGAGAGCACGAAGGACACCGTTAAAACCGATCGCGCAGGGAGGGCCGGGGGTGGATTCAATTGGTCGTCGCAACACTCGATGAGGAGATTGCGATGGGCATTCGAAAGAAACGGTCAACGCGGGGCAAGCTGGGATCATTGGGGCGCCCACCAGTTGCGGGGCGAGCGGAACAGCAGAAATTTTGGCGTGGGATTGCCGCTGGATTGAACAGCGAGAATGCTGCGCTGGCTGCTGGATTATCGGATGCTGTCGGCCCCCGATTATTTCGAAAAGCGGGCGGCGTGGCACCGGCAATGTTCCGACCTTCAGCGAAGCCGCTCTCCGGACGGCACCTCTCCTTTTCTGAGCGCGAAGAGATTGCGCTGCTGAATGCGCAGCGCCATTCTGTACGAGAGATAGCACGGCGCCTCAATCGGTCTCCCTCGACCATCTCCCGTGAACTCGATCGCAATGCAGCCACGCACGGCGGCAAGATGGCCTATCGGGCGACGGCCGCCCAGTGGCATGCAGATCGATCGGCCCGGCGTCCTAAGCCGAGCAAGCTTGCAAGCAACGCCGCCTTGCGCGCTTATGTTGAAGAGCGGCTTGCAGGGTTTGTCGCGCCTCCAGGCGGCGTTCGGCGGAAGGCCGGTCGTGCGGGCTCTAGCCAGGATCAGGGGTGGACGAAAGCGTGGAGTCCCGAGCAGATTGCCCGGCGCTTGCCGATCGACTTCCCGGATGACGAGGCGATGCGCATCAGCCACGAAGCCATTTACCAGGCGCTTTTTGTTCAGGGCCGAGGAGCGCTGAAACGCGAGTTGTCGTCCTGTTTGCGAACGGGACGTGCGCTGCGCGTGCCCCGAGCGCGTACGCGGAAGCGCAGCAAAGGCTTCATATCGCCGGAGATCATGATCAGTGAGCGTCCGGCCGAAGTCGCGGATCGAGCTGTGCCGGGACATTGGGAAGGAGATCTGATCGTCGGCTCCGCCAGCTCGGCAATCGGCACGCTGGTCGAACGCAGCACGCGGTTTACAATGCTCCTGCACCTTCCACGGTTGCCGGGGTTTGACGACGGCCCACGTACGAAGGATGGGCCTGCGCTCTCCGGACACGGAGCTGAAGCGGTACGCGATGCGATCACGCGCACCATCGTCACCTTGCCCAAAGAACTCCGCCGCTCGCTAACCTGGGATCAGGGGACCGAAATGGCTCAACACAGTGACCTCAAGATCGATACAGACCTTCAGATCTACTTCTGCGATCCAAGAAGCCCCTGGCAACGTGGCACGAACGAGAACACGAATGGCCTGCTGCGGCAGTACTTCCCGAAAGGTACCGATCTGAGCGTCTACGATGCTGACGAGATCGCCGCCGTGGCCGCAGCGCTCAATTCCCGACCGAGAAAGACGCTAGGATGGAAAACTCCAGCAGAGGCGCTTGACGAGCTGCTGTCACGAATGAAAACACTGGGTGTTGCGACCACCGCTTGAGCCCGCCGGGTCGTCCGGCTGGACCTGTGGTACCTGCCGCCTGCATTTTTTTCGCAGGCGGGCCACGGGCCTCAGTCGAGGTCCGGCTCTCCCTGCGCCTCTCGTGTTTTGGGGCGCGCGCGACCAACGCATTCCTCGGACTCATCGAGCCGCGAGACCGCGCGCGCACGCCTGAACCGACCGCAAGTGGCTGTTTGACATCTGAATGACGTGATGGTGCTTGTCTGCGCCCGTGACAACGCCGAGCAGCGTCGGGCCGAACCCACGGATAGGAGACGCGGTCAGTCGCAGTGCGTCTCAAGAAGCGTGACGCGGTCAGAAACCGGGTCACGCATCGGTCTCGTGCCCCGCGGGGACAGCGACAAACCCAGCGCCCTCCAATGGCTTCTTGGCGATCGGAAACCACTGAGCGTTCGTGTCTATCCGATGAACGAGGACAACGAGATGCTCCACGCCGCCGGCTTTTGCATCACGATTGGCCTCAGCGATAGAGAGCTCCACTCGGCAAACGACAATTGAAGAAGGATGTCGAAACAGTATCACGTTGAGGTTGTATTGAGAAGGCTTGGGTGTAAAATCTTTACGATGCCAGATTTCCGATGGGAGCGACGGGCTTCCCAATAGTTCTACTGGCTGAGAGAGGGTTGTGCCGGCATGCCTCTCATTGTCTACCCGCATTGCGACATGCACGTCGCGCTGAAGAAGCCCGCGACTAAGGTGCTGCCGTTCCGCGTGTTCGACCAGGATTTGCCGAGCGGGTCGACGACCTACACGCTGACCGATGTCACCGCGGATTGCAATTTTCGGATCCTGGCGCCGTACAACCCGGTCGGCTCCCGGCTGACCAGCTTCGTGACGATCGATCCTGCGGCGCGCACCATCACCGGCGACGACGTCGGCATCAATCTCGTGGTGATCGAATATGGCCCCGGCTACGTCGTCGCGCGTATCCAGGTGCACGACGATGTGCTCGGCTGGTGGTTCGGCAACTCCTCGATCACCACGGCGCTGCATCCGACGGTCGGCCACAGCCAGCCGACGCTGTGCGCGCTGTTCAGCGACGATCCGACCGGGACCGATCTCGTCGGCGACATCACCGGACACGGCTTCGTCACGCTCAGCTCGGCCAGCCCCGGCACCTTCGTGGTGGCAAATGCGAACAATGAGGGACGGTTGAGGGGCGTGAGCGAGGGGGCGGCCCAGCTCAACGGCAGCTTCCTCGGCGTCAACCAGAGCCTGTCGGTGAAGGTGGTCGACTACGCCAAGACTCGCGACAACATCTCGACGGTGCGCGCCGGCGACCTCGCCAATGCCGCCGAAATGCACAACATCCTGTTCCTCGCCGAAGGCTTTCGCGCGTCCGAGAAGGACAAGTTCGACAAGATCGTGCAGGAAGCGGCGGACGGTCTGTTCTCGCAGAAGCGCCACGAGCCCTACGGCACGCTCGCGGGCAGCTTCAATGTATTCAAGGCCTTCCAGGCGTCGGAAGAGCAGGCGGTGACCTGCGGCTGGCGCGTCAACGACGAGGAGACCTCGGAGCTCGGCAAGGGCGGACCGATTCCGTGGAACTACAGCGTTTCGGACGACAAGAGCATCTACGAAGTCGACGAGCTCGTGGCCCGCGTCGGCCTGCCGCTCCGCAACGAAACTGCGACGCCGGCGCAATTGAAGGCGCGCTGGGCGGGCCAGTCGCTGTCCAACTACGACGCGGCGAAGGTCAACGACACCCTGATCGAAGCGTGGAGGAAGCAGAAATCGCTCGGCATCCTGGAGGCACGTGACACCTTCTACGGCCTGATGCTCGGCTCCCGCTGGGGCGATCAGTCGGCGAAGTCCGGGGCCGCTTTGACGATGCCGGCGGCGGATGCGGCGGGCGATGCCAACCTCGCGCCCCTGATCGCCCGCGCCTATCAGTTCTTCAAACCGGCCAGCGCCACCCGGCACCTTGCCCCTGATCCGCGCCGGCACCCGCCGGAGCTCGCTAGGATCGGCCGCGCGAACGTTGCGGCGCCGATCATGGCCTACCTGTCCGGACTGCGGCTCGGGTCGTCGCCGCACACCGCGCTGGGCGCCGAGTGGATACCGGACGGCACCTTCAAGCGCAGCCGCGGCCTGATCGCCATGATCACCAACGAGGACATGATCGGCGGCACCAATTTCAACCAGTCGACCGTGACCGCCAATTCGCTGCAGAGCCTGAAGACGCTCGACTTCGAATATCCGGCGACCAACACGGCGACAAAGAAAGTGATGCGACGCAAGCCCGCCAGCGACATCGACGCCGACCTCACCGATATCATCGACACGGTTGCGCACGAATTCGGCCATTCCTTCAATCTCGGCGACGAATACGAAACGAGCGCCGAAGACAATGCGGCCGCTTCGAGCGAGCACGACAACATCGTCGCGCTCGCCGGCATCTTTCAGGATCCGAACTACGCCGCCAATCACTCCCGTCTGGTCGATCCGTCCAAGGTGAAATGGTTCGAACTTCTCAGGGTCCAGCTTTCGGCCAAGCTGATCCAGGCTTCGACCCAGCAGGGTGGCTCGATCGAGGTCAGGATCGATCCGCGCCAGATCCCGCGCTGGGTGCAGGCGAAGGCGGCCGGCCGCCAGGCGTTTCTCCGCCGCATCCAGATCACGGCGATCGGCCGGCAACTGCCGCTCACGTTCACCGATTCCGATTACCTCGTCAGACTCGACATCGGCGACATCGACCAGAACCTCGGCTCGATCCGGCTCGGCGGGCTGGAATTGCCGCCGGCGCCGTTTCCCGTGTTTCCGAAAGGCTCGCTGCTGTTCGTGCCGCGCCGCGACGATGCGGACGCGCTGGTCTATGTGGTGGAAAAGAAGGTGCGCGACTTCATCGCAGGCAACCATCTGCCGCTCAACAAGGATCCCGACTTCGCTCATGTGAACGACGAGGGCGACGACCCGAAGGACATCCCGAACTTCAAGCCGCCATGCAAGGCGCAGCGGCTGGTCGGCCTGTACGAAGGCGCATACAACTTCACCGGGTTGGTCTATCGTCCGGCCGGCGACTGCAAGATGCGGAACAACAGCGGCACTTTTTGCCATGTCTGCAAATGGCTGATCACCAACCGCGTCGATCCCGCGCTGCACGACGTCGTCGACCGCGAATTCTATCCGGAGGCCAAGAAAAATGGCTGAACCGGGCGCCCTCGAAACGATCGTCGCCGAGATCGGCAAGCTGCTGCTGCCGCTGCGGGCGGCGGTGGAGTCGCCGGCCGCGTTCCAGGGCCTGCTGCTCAAGCTGGGCTGGGATTCCGACGTGATTCCGAAGCCGATCGCCGATCTCGCGGTCGACTTGCAGCTGCTGTTCGATCGGCTCCAGGCGCTGGTCGGCGGCGGGCTGTCGCTCGACGGCGAAGTGGCGTCCGACGGCGAGACGACGGTCGTGTCCGGATCGCTCGAAGACGCCTTCAAGACCATCGAGGCGATCGCCGGCGTCGTGCAGGCGATCGACGACCTCGTTTCGGCGCCCGGCGGTGCATTTTCGGCGACGCTGAACGCCGATAATTTCAAGGGCGAGTTTCCGGGGCAGCTCGTCGGCTATCTCTTCATCACCTATCTGCGCAACCATCATCCGGGCATCGGTTTCGCGCTGCAGGCGCTCGGTGTCATCCGCACCCGCTATACCGCGCCCGCCGGCAACCGCCCGGACTACATCGACTACAAGTTCAGTTTCCCGGACCTGCCGAAGATCGTCTCCGACCCGGTGACGCTGTTCGAGAACGCCTTCGGCTGGGGCACCGACAGCTTCGACTTCTCCAGCTTCGCGCGGCAGATCGACAGCCTCGCGGCCGGGCTCGGGCTCGATGTCCGGATGGTGGAGGTGCCGGATCGGGTCGCGCTCGCGCTCGAAGGCGGCCCCCCGACCGGGCGCGCCGCCGTGCGCAAACGGCTGCGCTTGGTGTTCTTCGAGCGGGCGCGCGACGCGGGACGGCTATCGGCCGAGCTCGGACTGTTCCCGCTGCCGAAGTCCGGGAGCAAGAAGCCGGGCTTCGCGCTGCTGCCGTCTTTCAGCGGGCTGCTGTCGGTGCGGATGCAGCTCGGTCCGACGATCGCGGTGACGATCTCGAGCGACCTCGATCTCACCGGCGGTGTCGGCCTGATGGTGCGGCCGGGCAGCGGCATCGACATGGTGATCGGCTTCGCAGGCAGCGGCGCGCCGACGTCGGCCAAGGGCACCGCGCGCGTCGAAGTGGAATACTCCGCCGCATCCGGCAGCCCGACCATCGTTCTCGGCACCGGCGAGGGCACGCGGCTCGAATACCAATCGGTGAGCGGTGCCGGCGGTTTCACGCTGGTGGCGGGCAAGGACGTCGAGGTGTTCGCCGAGGCGGACCTCAAGGGCCTCGCTTTCGTCCTCGACGCGTCCGGCTCGGACGGCTTCATCTCGACCATCCTGTCGGGTATCTCGACGCGGTTCGAGTTCGATCTCGGCCTCGGCGTCGCCTATCCGCGCGGCGTGTATTTCCGCGGCACCTCGCATCTCGAGATCCAGATCCCAGCGCATATCGACCTCGGTCCGATCCAGGTGCAGGGACTGACGCTCGCGGTGACACCGTCGGGTGACGGCCTCCCGATCGATATCGGCGCGACGCTGAAGGCGGCGCTCGGTCCGCTGGTCGCGGTGGTGGAAAACATCGGGCTGCGGACCGATCTCGCTTTTCCGGGGAGCGGCGGCAATCTCGGCCCGATCGATCTATCCTTCGGGTTCAAGCCACCGAACGGCGTCGGGCTGTCGATCGATGCCGGGGCGGTGAAGGGCGGCGGCTATCTCTTCATCGATCCGGACCGCGGCGAATATGCCGGCGCGCTGGAACTGAAGATCCTCGACTTCCTCTCGGTGACGGCAATCGGCGTCATCACCACCAAGATGCCGGACGGGTCAAAGGGCTTTTCCTTCATCGCCATCATCACGGTCGAGTTCAATCCCGGATTGCAGCTCGGCTTCGGCTTCACCCTGCTGGGAGTCGGCGGACTGGTCGGGCTCAACCGCTCGATGGACCTCGACGCGCTAGTCAACGGCGTGCGCGCCGGCTCGCTGGACTCGGTGCTATTCCCGCACGACGTCGTCGCCAACGCGCACCGGATCATCTCCGACCTCCGCACCTTCTTCCCGCCAGAGCAGGGGACCTTCCTCATCGGCCCGATGGCGAAGTTCGGCTGGGGCACGCCGACGCTGATCAGCCTGTCGCTCGGGATCATCATCGAGATTCCCGGCAACATCGCCATCATCGGCAAGCTGACGGTGGCGATCCCGGACGAGCGGCTGCCGCTCATCATCATCCAGGTCGCCTTCATGGGCGCGATCGAATTCGACAAGAAGCGCGGCTGGTTCTTCGCCATCCTGTACGAATCCCGCGTAATCTTCATGCCGCTCGACGGCGGCATGGGCGTGCTCGCGTCGTTCGGCGGCGACGCCACTTTCATCGTCTCCGTCGGCGGCTTCCACCCGGCCTACAATCCACCGGCGCTGCCGTTCCCGCCGATCCCCCGGATCGCGATCAACATCCTCAACACGCCGGTGGCCCGCATCCGGGTCGATGCCTATTTCGCGGTGACGTCGAACACAGTGCAGTTCGGCGCACATGCGGAGCTGTATTTCGGCGTCTCGATCGCCAACATCGAGGGCCATCTCGCCTTCGACGCGCTGTTCCAGTTCTCGCCGTTCTATTTCATCATCACGATCTCTGCCTCGCTGTCGGTGAAGCTGTTCGGCGCGGGGCTGTTCAGTATCCGCTTCCGCGGCTCGCTCGAAGGCACATCGCCCTGGCACGTCGAGGGCACCGGGAGCATCTCGCTGCTGTTCTGGGACGTCGACGTCGACTTCTCCCACACCTGGGGCGACAAGGAGGACACCAGTCTGCCGCCGGTCTCCGTGCTGCCCCTGCTGGTGGCGGAATACTCGAAGGCTGAGAATTGGACTGCCGCGCTGCAGAACAGCAGCAGGCTGTTGGTGACGCTCAAGACCGTGGACGCGGGCTCGGACCTTGTCCTGCATCCGGTCGGTTCGCTCAAGATCACCCAGCGTGCGATCCCGCTCGGCATCACCCTCGACAAGATCGGCGCGCAGCGCCCGGACGACGCCAATTACTTCTCGGTCGCGACCGCGACGTCGGGCATCGAGAAGCGCGCCACCATCCGGGAGTCGTTCGCGATCGCCCAGTTCAAGGACCTCAAGGACGGCGAGAAGCTCAGCGCGTCCGACTACGAGGCCGAGGAGGCGGGGCTGGAGCTGTCGGTCACTGGCAACCAGGCAAAGACCAGCTATGTCACCAAGCGCATCGTCCGCTACGAAGAGATCATCGTCGACAACAATTTCAAGCGGGCCCGCCGGCGCTTCGTCACGCTCATCTCCGGGCTGTTCACGCACTTCCTGGCCAACAACGCCGTGGCGCGGTCCGAGATCTCGGCGAAGTCGCGCGATCTGAAGCACGCATTCGACGACAAGATCGCGGTCGATCAGGCGTCCTATGTGGTGGTGAGCCTGGCCGACAATTCGCCGATCGCCGGCGCGCCTGCGTCGTTCCAATCGCGCGCCAGCGCCGGTGAATTCATGGCGGCGGAGACGCGGAGCAATCCGAACTTCGCCAGCGAGGCCCATATCGTGCGCCCGCACGAGATGAAGCGCGCGGCGTAGCGAGGCACGATGATGGCGGGCGGTCCGGCGAGGCGGCGGGGAGGGACGGGATGAGTGATACGATCGGCACCTATTCCTTCCTGCCCTGGCTGCGGCTCGGCGTGGCGAACAACATCACGGCGGCCGACAACGACAACTCGGTGTCGCTGCGCGCGACGATCAAGGTCGACTTGTCGCTGGCCGGGCGGCCGGTCCAGGGCGACACGGATCTGACGGCGACGATTTCGCGCGACGTCGCGCTCTATGGTCCCGGCGACATCGTCGGCATCGATCCGAAGGCGGTGGTGAAGGTGGAGCCGCGCGACTGGATCACCAATTTCGAGCCGAACTACCTGCCCTTCGTTGAGTTCTACGACGAGGATTTTCCGTGGCGCTACACGCCAGCGGCGCCGGACGAGTCGCGCCACCGGCTGCGCCCGTGGCTCGCACTCCTAGTGCTCGAGGTGGAGGAGTTCAAGGAAGTCGCGGTGTCGTCGGCGCGGCCGCTGCCGGCGATCGAGGTGACGGGAGATCCGGCCTCGGTATTCCCGCCCGCCGACCAGCTTTGGGCCTGGGCGCACGTCCACGTCAACCGCGACCTGATCCAGCAGGACGGCGTGGTGGAATCGACCAATGCGGACCAGGCGAGGGCGCGACTGGAGAGCCTGCTGGCCAGCAATCCGGACTACGCCTATTCGCGCGTCCTGTCGCCGCGTCAGTTGAAGCCGAATACGTCCTACCATGCGTTCGTGGTGCCGACCTTCGAGAGCGGCCGTCTCGCCGGCCTCGGAATTGCGCCGGCGGCGAATCCCGCACTCTTCGCCACCCTGTCGGCCTGGGCGGACTATACCGACCGGCCGTTCCCGACGCTGCATCCGGTGTACAAGCGGTGGTACTTCAAGACTGGGACGGTGGGCGATTTCGAGTACCTCGTCCGCCTGTTGAAGCCGCGTCCGCCGGACTCGCGGCTCGGCCGCCGCGACATGGACACGCAGACGCCGGGCTCCGGGATGCCGCCCATCGCGGTCGCCGGGCTCCACGGGGTGCTGCGGCTCGGCGGCGCGCTCAAGGTGCCGGACGAGGCGCTGACCGGCGCGCAGGAGGCGGAAGCTGCGGCCTACGAGGGCTGGGACGAACCCTACGCGCACGAATTCGAGAAGGCGCTGGCGGGCTTCGTCAACCTGACCGATGACTATGCCCGCGAAGGCGCGCCCGACCCGGTGATCACGCCGCCGCTGTACGGCCGCTGGCACGCGCTCACCGAGCGGCTGCTTGAGGAGGCGGACGGCAGCGACGCGCCGCAGCCGCGCAACTGGGTGCACGAGCTCAATCTGGACCCGCGGTTTCGCGTTCCCGCCGCGTTCGGCACCGCAGTCGTGCAGAAGAACCAGGAGGCCTATATGGACGCCGCCTGGGACCAGGTCGGCGACATCCTTGCGGCGAACCGGCGGATCAGGCTGGCGCAATTCGCCAAGGCCGCGGCCGCGATCTGGCATGCGCGCCATCTCGGGCCGCTGAAGGATCTCAGTGCGGAACGCGGGCTGACGATGATGGCGCCGGTGCAGCGCCGGGTGATCGCCGACGGCTTCACGCTGCGCCATCGGCTCAAGGAAAGCACGGTGCCCCGCGCGGCGCTGTCTGCGCCGTTCCGGCGCGCGGTCCGGCCGCGCGACCACATCGCGGCGACGCTCGGCTTCGACTCGCCGAAAGGCGCCGAAGAGCTGCTGGAGAAGATCAATCGCGGCGAGGTCAGCGCGGCGCCGCCGCGGGTCACCCCGGAAGCCTTGCCGGCGGTGGAGGATGTCGCCGCGCAGCTTCAGCCGAAGTCGCTGCCCGCGGAGCTGACCGACTGGCTCGCCAAGCACCGCTGGGCGAAGTGGGTATTACTGGTCGTTCTGCTGCTGGTCGCCGTGCTGCTGCTGGCCGTCGCCATTCCGCTCGCGATCATGGTCGCGGTAGCGGCGCTGGCGCTGTTCCGATGGCTGGTGCGGCTGGAGAAGCAGGCCGGCATCGCGACCGGCGTGTTGCCGCAAGGGGCTTCGCCCGACATCATCGACGCGCTGCCGGGCTTTCCGTCGTTCACTATCCGCGATCCCGATCCCGCCGCGCCTGAGCCCGTCGGCGGCGCTTCGTCCGCCGACAGCCCGGAGGCGGCGCGCTTCAAACTAGCCCTCAAGGACCTCAACCGGCTGCTCACAGTCAGCGCCGATCTCGGCAAGCCGCCGTTGCGCAAGCCGATCGACATCGCCGCGCTCGGAGCGTCGACCTTCGCTGCGATTGATCCCGACAAGACGGTGCCCGCCTTCACCTTCTCCTCGATCGCCATTCCGCCGCGAGTGCTGGCCATCAACGGGATCGCGACGCTGCTGCAGCCGGAAGTGTTCAAGCCGGTGATGGCATATCCGGAAATCGACCTGCCGATGTACAAGCCGCTTCTCGGCCTGTCCGACGAGCACTTCCTGCCGAACATCGACAAGATTCCGCAGAACACGATCACGCTGCTCGAGACCAATCAGCGTTTCATCGAGGCCTACATGGTCGGCCTCAACCATGAATTCGCCCGCGAGCTGCTGTGGCGTGAATATCCCACCGACCAGCGCGGCAGCTGCTTCCGCCAGTTCTGGGACCCGAGCGGCGTGATCGACCGTGAGGGCCTGTCGAAGGACGAACTGCGCGAAAAGCTCCGCGATATTCCGCCGCTCCACACCTGGTCGCTGTTCTCCAAGCTCGGCGATCACGACCATCGCGAGAAGCCGGGCGAGAACGAGGAGGAAGTCGTCCTCGTCATCCGCGGCGAGCTGCTGAAGAAATATCCCACCGCGGTGATCTACGCCCAGAAGGCGCGCTGGCAGCGCGACGACGGCGGCGCGATCAATCCCCGCGTCGAGCGGGTGCTGGAGACCGACGGTCCGGTGGAAGACCGCCTGCGCACGCCGCTCTACGAAGCCAAGGTCGATCCCGACATCACCTTCATTGGCTTCGACCTGACCTCGAAGGAGGCAAAGGGAGGCACCGGCCGCGGCAATTCGACGGCGCCGGGCTGGTTCTTCGTCATCAAGGAGCGGCCCGGCGAGCCGCGCTTCGGCCTTGATATTTCTCGCGACGGGCCGCTCAACGTCTGGAACGACCTCGCCTGGCCTGACGTGCTGTCCGACGCCGACAAGGGCTTTCTGCAGATCAGGCCGGGCGGGCCGACGCTCACCCTGGACGATCCGGTGGCGCCGGAGCTGCAGGAGAAGAAACAACAGTACGACGAGGACAAGGCGCTACGCTGGCATCCGGACAGCAACTCCGCGGAGCTCGCCTACATCCTCTACCAGGTTCCCGTGCTGGTCGCGGTGCACGGCAGCGAGATGCTGCCGAACTGATCGCGCAGCGGACACGACAGGGGGCGGCGGAGGCGAAATGGCCGAGTTCGATGATATCCGCAAGGAGCTGGAAGCGTCGCGCGCCGCGGCCGATGCGACGTCGCGCGAAATCGGCCGGCTTCGCCAGACCCGCGCGCGGCTGATCCGCGACCGCGCACGGGCCGAGCGCGTCAGCAAGGGCGCCGACGATCCGGCGCTGGCGGCGATCGACAAGGAGATCAAGGCGGCGGCCTCCGAGATCGAGCGGCTGGGCGGTGCGCTGAAGGCGGCGAAGGACGAAGTGGTCCGCAATATCGGGCTGTTCGCGAACTTCACCGACCCGCGCCGCAACATCGGCCTGCTGTCCGATCAGACGCCGATCCTGCTGATGCCGCTGCGGATCGAAACGCGCTTCAAGCAAGCGACGGAATTCGGCGGCGACCGCGACGAGCTGTGGGTCCGGGCTTATCCGGACGACATCGCGGTCGACAGCTTCGAGGAGGCGTTGTCGGAAGACGAGGTGAAGCGCGCCCAGGCCTATTGGGCCGACGTCTGGCGGGCGAACCGCGACACCGCCGGGGAGCGGGCCGCCTGGCGAACGCTGCTGAGCGGACAGGGCTCGGGGCGGTCCTACTACGTGACCCAGACTCATCGCCCGCTCAACGAGGCGGCGCGACCGGCCAGGGTGGAAGGCGTGCCGACCGTGATCCTGACGGTGGTGACCAGCGCGCCGCTGGTCGATCCCGAGCGAGGTGCGGTCAGCACGTTCTGGACGGCGCTGTGGCGCGCGGGGACGGATGCGGCCGCGCAGATGAACGCGATCGCCGCGCTCGACAACGCGCTCGGCGCCGAGCGCGCCGCGGCGGTCCGTGAGGCGTACCGGCCGCGGAATCTCGCCGACGCGCCGCCCGAGGGCGCGGACCGCACGACCACCACGGTCATCGCCGCGTATCTGGAGTTTCCCGCCGCGGACGCCACGCCGATGCGCGAGACCGGCTGGTCGCAGCCGGCGACCGCCCGGACCTTGCCTGATCGCCTCGTCCTGCTCGGCTACAACGGCGGAACGCTCGAACTCGAGCAGCTCGGAAAACCGATTCCGTCGCCGCTGCCGGTCACGCCGTCGCCGACCGGAACGGACGACGCATCGGTCGCGCACGACGGCGACGACATCAAGTTCGGTCCGGAGCTCGAATGGGTGCGCAACTTCGACCGCGCCGTCGAGATCGGCATGGGATTCCGGGTGCCGCTAACGCCGCCCGCCTTCCGTCGTGGCTTCGATCAGTTGATGGTGCTCGGTGTGCGGCTCGGGGCCGATGCAGACGCCGGCCGGGTCGCGCTGGAGCAGTTGTTCACCCATCATCATCAGTCGAAGGCGGGGTTCTCGATCCTGCCGCAGGGCCAGCCGACCAACAACGTCGAGGGCGAGGGCGCCGCCTATAGCTGGCGCGAGGATTCCGACGTCAGCTTCGATCACTACTTCGGCACTCCGCCCCTGGACCCCGACGGATGGTTCGAGCGGACAGACGGACGCTGCCTCGCCGCCACGCTCGGTCTCGATCCGGCCGCGCTGGCAGCGATCCCGTTCTACCATCGCCACGACGTCAACGACGCCCGCGCCATGAACACGGCGCTGTGGCCGGCCACGCTCGGTTACTTCATGGAGAGCATGCTTCATCCGGTCTTCGACGATTCGACGGTGGAGCGGACCCGCGACTTCTTCGTCCGGCACGTGTCGGCACGCGGGCCGATGCCCACGATCCGCGTCGGTCGTCAGCCCTACGGCATCCTGCCGGCGACGCCGCGCTCGCGCATCCAGTGGATCTTCGCGGGGTCGAACGTCGTAGTCGGGGCCGCGCACGCGCCGGACGATCCGGAACTTCGGTTCCTGACGCGGTTGTATCAGTTGCTGCGCAAGGTCGAGGCCGATCTCGAGCCGCTGATGTCGCGGGTGTCCTACATCGGCAAGCCGGACGGCGACCGTCATCAGATACTGCTCGATGTCCTCGGCCTGCACGCCGGATCGGTGGAATTCCAGCAGCGCTTCGCCGAAAGCTTCAAGGAACTGTACAACCGCCTCGCGATGCAGGGGGCGGGCGGCGCCTTGGTCGCGCTCCTGCTCGCCGCGGGCTATGTCGGAAGCGGGCTCGATCTGCTGAAGCAGCTCGGCTACACGCCGCCCGAGGGGATCGAGGTGCCGGACATCCTTGAGAAACTCTTTCTCAAGGCGCCCAACCAGCTCAAGGGCCCGCTGATCGACGACCGTCCGTTGTCGGAGACCGAGCAGATCCGCGCCTACACCGCCGGCGGCGACAACTACATCGGCTGGCTGATCAAGGCTGCGGCGACCTCCCACGACGCGCTGCGGCTGCAGCAGGGCTTCACCCAGCGCCCGAACGCGCTGCTGTATCTCATGCTGCATCACGCGCTCGACCTGAGCTTCGTCGAGACCAGCATCCGCCTGTTCTTCAATGCCGGGCTGATCGGCGAGACCGAGCTGAAGGCGGCGCGGCGCGAGCCGAAGTTCTTCCAGGTCGAGGAGGCGAGCCTCGCCGTGCCGGCTGCGGCCGGCGGCAGCCGCTGGCGCTACCTCCACCGCAGCGACGCCGCGGTCACCGGAACGGGACTGAGGACGGTCGGCGAGTTCATCCCGACGGTGCTGACCTCGATGGTCGCCACCGCGTATCTCAAGCGCCAGCTCGATGCGCTCGAACGGCTGAAGAGGTCCCCGACGGCGGTTCTGGAACGGGTGTTCGCCGAGCATCTCGACCTCTGCACCTACCGGTTCGACGCCTGGTACGGCGGCATCATGAGCCGCCAACTGGAGCGGATGCGCTATCCGAACGGTGCCGGCCAGGGGACCGCCCAGCCGGGCGCACCGACCGGCGAGGCGAAGACCGGAATCTATCTCGGCGCCTATGGCTGGCTCGAGAACGTCAAGCCGGAGTTCAAGAAGCTGACGGCGGTCGAGCTGCCGGCAAACCTCGCGGCGATCTTCGCCGATCCGGATGCGCCGCCGCTGATGCGCGACCGCAGCAACCAGGGCTACATCCACGCGCCGTCGCTGAACCAAGCGGTGACCGCCGCGGTGCTGCGCAACGGCTATCTGTCCAACGCCACGCCCGACAATCCCAGCAGCCTCGCTGTCAATCTCAGCTCGGAACGAGTCCGCATCGCGCTGTCGATCATCGAGGGAATGAAGGGCGAGCAGAGCCTCGGCGCGCTGCTCGGCTATCAGTTCGAGCGCGGCCTGCACGACCGTCACGACGTCGAAGTGGACGGGTTCATCTACGACCTCCGCAAGGTGTTCCCGCTGGTCGGCGACCGGCTGGCTCCGACGCGTACCGGTCGGCTCGACGCGTTCGGTCGGCGACTGCGGATCAACCGGGTGGAGGCGCGCAACGTCATCGACGGCCTTGCTTTGGTCGAGCACATCAAGACCAGCGGCGTGAGCAGCTACCCGTTCGGCCACGATGCCGACCTGCCGACGGCGAGCCCGCAGCAGGCCGCGGCGATCACCGTCGAGGCCGCGCGGATTGCCGACATCGCCGACGCGGTCGCCGACCTCGCGATGGCAGAGAGCGTGCATCAGGTGGTGCAGGGCAATTACGACCGCGCCGGCGCCGTGCTCGACACCTACTCCAAGGGAAAATTCCCGGCGACCCCCGACGTGGTGCGTACGCCGCGGTCGGGGGTGACGCTGACCCATCGGGTGGCGCTGCATCTCAAGGCCGGGCTCGACCCGAACGACGGCGCGCTGACATCGCCGCGGGCGAAGGCGGAGCCTGCGCTCAACGCCTGGCTCGCGGGCATTCTGCCGCCGCCGGCAGCGGTCGCCTGCTCGGTGACGGTCACCGACCCGCTCGATCTCTCCTCCGTCGCCTACAACGTGACGCAGGCCGATCTCGGCCTGCTGCCGATCGACCTGCTGTATCTGCTCGATCCGGACAACGATCCAGCCGCCAAGGCGCTCGACGATCTGATCGAAGCGCATGTGATCGCCGTCCATGCACCGCGCCCGGACGCAATGCTGACGATCGCCTACCGCGAGAGGATTGCGGCGATCGCCGGGCATGTGCCGCTGTTCGAGCTGTCGGCGTTGGTGCGGCATCTCAGAAGCCTGCTGCTGCGCTCGCGTCCGCTCAAGGCGAGCGACATGGCGATGGCCGGCGAGGCGAACGAGGCCGCCGATCTTGACGCGGCGCTCGCGCGCGAGCGGGCGACGCTGCCGCGCGATCTGCTCGCCGCGCGGCTTGCGGATCTCGACGCCTTCCGTACGGCGCTGCAGGCCCGCCTCGACGCCAAGCAGGAGGCCCAGATCGCCACCGAGATCGAGCAGACGATCACCGGCTTCGTGTCGGTGATGCAGGGTCTCGGTCCGTTCGCGGCGCTGCAGACCGGTACCGGTGCCGTCTACGCCGACCGGCGGCGGATCTTCGCCCAGTTGCGCGCCGCACTCGCCGGCTACATCGCTCGATGGACCAGGCAGCTCGCCGAGTTCGACGCACGCATAGTCGCCTACGACGCTGATTCCGGCACGCCGGACGCGGCGAAGTTCCTGGCGCTGCGGGTGGCCGAAAAGCTGATCGCGACCACGGCGACCGACCCTCTACCGGCGCAGCCGGACGATTTCCGCGACGATCTCATGAGCGGCAAGCGCGCCGCCTTTGTTGGACAGCGCGCCGTTCTGATCATGCTCTACGACAATGCGACCGATCTCGCCGCCCTGCATGACGGCATCGAGGCGTCGAAGGCTGCGAACGCCGCGTTCGACGCGGCGGCGATCGACATCGCGGCACAGCGCACGGCGATCGTCGCGCTCGCAGAGGACATGGCGAAGCGCACCGCCGCGCTCGCGCTCGAGCTGACGACGCGGCTGCCGGCGATCCAGGCCCGGCTCGATCAATACGATGCCGCGGCGGAGGCGAAGAACAAGATCGAGGCGTTGACCGCGGCGGCGAAGCTGTTGTTCGGCGAAGATTTCAAGATCGTTCCGGATTTCGGCCTGCCAGCGGCGCAGGCCGGTGAATGGAGCAACGCCTGGGGCGCGGGCGCGCAGGCGGACGAGACCATTCTCGGGTTCGTCAAGACGACGATCGGACGCCGCTTTCCGCTCGACGACTGGTTCACGGGTGTCGCGCGGGTGCGGTCGAAGCTGCACGATCTGGAAGCCTCGCAGCATCTTGCCGACGCGTTCACGGGGGCGGGCGTCGCGCTGCAGGCGCTGCAATTTCCGCATCGCCCCGAGTTGCCGTGGCTCGGACTCGAATTCCCGGAGACCGATTCCGACGGAAAGCCGTTCGTGATCGACGAGGACAAGCTGCTCTATACCGCGCATTTCGCCGAAAGCTTCGATCCGGCGCGGCGGCAACTCGGGCTGTTGCTCGACGAGTGGACCGAAGTGATCCCGCGCCCGACCGAGGATACCGGTCTGGCGTTCCACTTCGACCGGCCAAACGCCGAGCCGCCGCAGACTCTGCTGCTGGCGCTGCCGCCGAAATTTGTCGGCTCGTGGCAGTGGCAGGATCTCGTCGACACGGTGCGCGAGACGATGGACCTCGCCAAGAAGCGCGCGATCGAGCCCGACCACGTCGACACGACCGCCTATGCCCGCTTCCTGCCGGCGCTGGTGTCCGCCGTGGCCTTCCATCCGATCACGGCCTCGCTCAACTTCGCCTATAACAACAACCTCGCCGCGGTGCTGGCCGAGACGGAGACCGGCAATGGCTGACTATGTCGCGGTTCAGAACCTCTCCGCCGTGTTCTCCGGCAAGGTGAAGCTGCCCACCATCACGTTGTGGAACAGGCTCGAGGGCCGCCCACGCACGCACGATTTCGACCGCGCGCTCAAGGCCGAGGTCCGTGATCCGCTGTGGCTGCTGACGAAGCAGTGGCAGATGGGCGAGTTTCAGGGCGACGACGCCGGCTCGCCCGTCGTCGCCAAGGTGCACATCGAGACCACCGAACTGACGAAATACCGCACGGCCGGCAATCCGCCGGAAGCGTTCGCCGACGACGTGCCGCTCGAAGCCAAGGTCGAGCGGCGGCCGATCCCGTTCCGTCTCGCCGGCCAGAAGATCGCGTTCGATCTCCGCATCGCCCTGGGCCGGCGCTGGCTGAAGCTCGTCGCCGGCATCGAGCCGGGGCTTGCCCAGCAATTCATCGCGGCGCTGCCGGTCGCCATGCCAGATCCCGCGCTCAAGGCCGATGCGCCGGTCGCCGCCCATCGCGAAGCCTGGCAGACGATGGCGGCGCTGGCCGGCCGGTCGATGGACGGCTACGACCTCGTCGAGCATCTGACGGCCGCGCCCGGCAATCACGCGCACGACCTCGTCGTGCTCGGCAATCCGGCCAGCGCCGCTGCGATCGAGACGGCCGAGGCGGAATTCCTTGGCTGGTACCGGGAGGCGTTCTACCAGCCCGCCGCGGGGGCCGCCGATGCCTGGCTGCCCGATCGCCTCGAATACGCCTTCGCAGCGTCGGCGCCCAAGGCGGGCGGCGAGAAGCTCGTGGTCGCCGACGAATACTTCCAGGGGCATCTCGACTGGTACAATTTCGACGTCGACGCCTCCGGCGCAGGACTCGGTGACCTGGCGGACGCGCCGCCGCCGGCCGCCGTCGAGACGACCTTTACGGCGTCGTTCATCCCGGCGCCGATCCAGTTCGACGGCATGCCGAACACGCGCTGGTGGACCTTTGAGGAGGGACGAACGAATTTCGGCGACATTGATCCGGAGACGACGGACGTCAACAAGCTGCTGCTGATCGAATTCGGCCTCGTCTACGCCAACGATTGGTTCCTGATGCCGTTCACGGTGCCGGCCGGGACGATCACCCGGGTCGCCGGCATGAGCGTGACCAACGTCTTCGGAGAGCGGATCTGGGTCGAAGCCGCGGGCAAGGGCGGGGACGCGGATTGGCAACGCTGGTCGATGTTTACGCTGGCGACGAAGGGGAGCGACGACATTCCCGCCGATCTCAGCCTGTTCATCGTGCCCAGCGTGCCGAAGATCCAGGAGAGCGAGCCGCTGGAGTCGGTGGAACTGTTCCGCGACGAGATGGCCAACATGGTGTGGGGCGTCGAGTCGCGGGTGATGTTGGCTTCGGGCGACCGCAAGAGCGGGCGCAGCGCCGCGCTCGACACCCGCCGCTATTTCCGTCGCCTGGTGGAGGAGAGCCTGCCGCCGGGCCCACCACCTGCGCCGCCGATTGAGAACGACGCCGCGATCCGCTATCGGCTGATGAGCGAGATGCCGGAGAACTGGATTCCATTCATCCCGGTGCACATCGACAACGACAGCCGCGAGATCCAGCTGCGTCGCGCAGCAATGCTGCGGGTCATCGACCGCGACCCGGATCCGCCGGTGCGCGTCGAACCTCGCACCGATCTGCTGCGCCACGGTCTCGACCTCCCGCAGCAGCAGGGCTACAATCTCCATGAGGAGGAGGTGCCGCGCGCGGGCATTCGTGTCACCCAGAGCTTCCAGCGCACGCGCTGGTACAACGGCCGCACTTTTGTCTGGCTCGGCATCCGCAAGGAGACCGATCGCGGCGAGCGGTCGAGCAGGCTCGCTTTCGACGCGATCCTTCCGAAGCGGAAGGCATGAACGCATGAAACGTCACCGTCGAAATATAGCGGTGGCGCGGCCGCCGGAGATGGAGGGTTGAACGGGCGCGCGCCATTCCCAAGTCGGCAATTTCTCGCGCGGCGGCAGACGCTCGGCGCCCCAAGATTACGCAGCGGCCGGCAAGTGTGAATATCCGAAGACCCATTCCCGACCTCAGCGCTTCCTTCATGACATAGGAGAAGCAACGGAGAGCCAGCACGAGGAACACCGCTCAAGGTTGAGCGCGGAGAAGTTCGCCTTGATTGTGCCGAATCGAGAGTCACTGCGTTATTGTACGTTGCGGCCTGAGCCTCTCCGGCAGAGGCCCATAGCCATAAGGGCAGAGATCACGCGGCATCGCTTCCAGCATGGGCAACCGCCGGTTCTGCTCAAACCTGGTGACGGGTCGTCCCACCGCAGGCCGTCTCAGCCGGGCTCGTGAATTCTGTGCAGCTCAGTCACCAAGGCCGCAATCACGCTTATCAACGCGTTCGTACCATGGTCATTCAAGAACGAATCTCTAAGTCATAGTTGTCATGGCACCCCAGTCTGCCACGTGGAGCGCGACGATGGTGCTGGTTGGTGACACCGTCGCACTTAAGGGGAGAACGGTGATCGACACTCCGAAGTTTGGATCCCTTGAAGCCGTCGAATCCGCTAAAGCTCGACAAAGATTCGCAGGCTTGCCTAGCATTCGTCAATTCAGCACGAGAATTCAGTGACCACTGCTCTTCGTACGCTCCGTGGCTCAACGCCGCGCAAGAACACATCAGCAAAGCGCTCCGCGTCACCAAAGGCCGCCCCGCGGAAGAAGACATCGGTTGCGACAACAACGAAGGCTCCGATTCGGACTGGCATTTCCTCCTCGTCTCCACTGGGCATGTTGGCGCTGTATCTTACGGCGCGATGGCGTGCTTCGGGTCGAGGCGGACTTGTGTTCCTCGCCGAAAATGAGAGCCGAGCCGAGCTGTTGGGTTCGATCATCCCAGTTATCGAGCCGGGCTGTGATGTGCTCGTCTATCCCCGTTTGAACACGCTTCCGTTCGATCAGCTTGAGCCTTCACGTGATATCGCGGGCCGGCGGAGCTCCGTCTTGAGACGCCTTGCCAGGGCAAAGAAGCCGATCCTGCTGATCACGACGGCGGAGGCCATAATGGAGCTCCTGCCGTTGCCTGCGAACTGGTCTCGTATCGGATTTCCACTTCGGACCGGGACCGTCTATTCCGAGGAAGACCTTGAGGCCCGTCTGCAAGCTCTCGGGTACGACCTGGACGATAGTCCGGATTATCCCGGTGGAGTTTTGTTTCACGGCAACACCTTCGAGATATTCCCAGCCGGCGCGTTCGGACCTTTTAGGATAGAGCATTCCGGAGGGAGAATCCGGCGCATTGCAGCGATCAATCCGATAGACCAGGAGGTGATTTCCGAAACGAAGGAGCTCCTGATTGATCCGATGTCCGAGCGGCTGGCGTTCACGGGCCGGGCTCGAAGAAGGTCCAGCCTATTGGACTATTGTGCGCGCGCCAAATGGATCGCCGACAGCACCGTGCCCAGGCACGCCGACACCTGGTTGAGCACGATCGAGGATGCGGCCGCCCGCAGTGAGCGCGACCGTGCCTATCTCAGCCGACGCGAATGGGAGCTGGCGGCGAAGAAGATCACTGTGTTGCCGCCAACCACTCCGTATCGTGCGACGCCAGAGTTCTACAAGGCGGCCTCTCCGCGGAAGGCCCTCCGTGCATTTATCGAGGAAGCCCAGCGCGGTAGGGCACGTGTGCTTTTCGTCGCTGCGGTCGAAGCGGATTTGCGTGTGATGGCCCGGATGAGCGCTATCAAGGCTGAATGCGTGCCGGATTGGACGCACGCGACCGCAACGGGCAGGCAGCAGGCCGCATTGCTGGCAGGCTTCGATGCGGGCTTTGTCGTTCCTGGAAAGAAGCCGCTCGTGGTCATCACTGCTGCCGACGTGCTCGGCAGCAGGGCACACCAACCGCAACCGATGAACTGGGCATGGACGCCCGGCTTCGATTCGGGAGACCTCCCTGAACTCGGATCCGTGGTCGTTCATCTGCAACGTGGACTGGCACGCCTTGGCGGCTTGAGATCCATGGGCACGGGAGATCTTTCGGCGCGCGAGATGGTCAGGTTGGTATTCGCCGGAAACGATGCCGTTCTCGTCCCTCTCGCAGAATTGGCCCTGATCTGGCCCTACGCCGCTGAGCTCGGAGACACCTCGCTGGACAAGGCCGACGGCAGCTCATGGCGGCCGCGGCGAGCTGCTGCCGAGACGGAGATTCATGTGGTCGCAAAGGAGCTGGCCAAGCAGATGAGTCAGCGCCGTCGGCGCCCGGCTCCGAAGCTCGTGCCGCGCCCTGCTGTCTATGAGAAGTTCGTCGCGCGTTTTCCCTATTTCACTACCCCCGATCAGGCGAAGGCCATCCGCGACGTTCTGGATGATCTTGCATCGGGGCACCCGATGGACCGGATCGTCTGTGGGGACGTCGGCTTTGGCAAAACCGAGGTGGCGCTGCGAGCAGCGGCAGCCGCCGTGCTGGCCGGAAAGCAGGTCGCTATCGTCGTGCCGACGACAGTGCTGGCACGACAGCATGTCGAAACGTTCCGCAAGCGCTTCGCGCCTCTTGGCATCGATGTTGGAAACCTGTCGCGGGTTGCCTCGACCGCCGAAGCGCGAAAGGTAAGGGAGCGCCTCAAGAGCGGAGAACTCAGGGTCGTCGTCGGGACCCTCTCGCTCGCATCCAAGGAGGTGAGATTTGCCGAGCTTGGCCTGATCATCATTGACGAGGAGCAGCATTTCGGCGCTGCTGAGAAGGCCATGCTGTCGGGCCTCAATAAGAACGGCCACAGGCTCTGGATGAGTGCGACTCCGATCCCCCGCACACTTGCGGCCGGCTTGACGGGCTTGAGGGATCTCAGCGTGATCGCGACCCCGCCGGTCCATCGTGTTCCGGTTGCCACCAAGGTGGCACCGCTCTCGGACATAGCTATCGCCGCTGCCCTGGTTCGTGAGCACAGACGTAACGGTCAGAGTTTTGTCGTTTGTCCGCGGATCCAGGATCTCGATCCCCTGCTGGCCAGGATCCACGCGCTGGCGCCGGAACTACGTATCATTACCATTCACGGCAAGTTGCCAACGGACGAGATTGACGAGCGATTGATGGGATTCGTCGAAGGTCGTGCCGATGTACTACTTGCAACCAACATCGTGGAAAGCGGCCTCGACATTCCACGTGCGAACACTATCGTTGTGTGCTGGCCGGAAAAATTTGGCCTGGCACAATTGCATCAGCTCAGGGGACGCGTAGGACGCGGCGGCATCCGGGCGTTTGCACATTTCCTGACGGAAGGCGGCTCCGAACGCTCGGAAAAACGGCTTTCCGCCCTCGAGGAGTTGAGCCGTCCGGGCGCCGGCTTCGCGATCAGCGCTCGCGACCTCGACCTCCGCGGCGGCGGCGACCTGCGCTCCGATCGACAATCCGGCCACACGCAGGTGTTCGGACCGACGCTTTACGGCCACCTTCTTACGCTAGCCCTGGAGGGAGACCGCGATGGAATGTCCGCGCTCTGGATCCCTGAGCTGAATCTTCCCATCCCTGAGCTGCTTCCCGCGAGCTATGTGCAATCGGAGGCGGTCCGGCTCGAGATCTACGCTCGAGCCGCTCGGTGCCGGAGTGATGACGAGCTGGAGGAGCTCGAGGATGAAACGCACCGCCGATTCGGCAAGTTGCCATCTGAGGCCAGCAATTTCTTTGCTGTCGCCAAGCTCAGGATAAGTTGCCGGCAACGAGGGATCATGCGTCTCGATGTTGGGCCTGATGCGATTGCCGCAACGATGCTCGCAGGGAGGATCAAGAAATCACGCTCCCGGTTGCTGCAGCGCGAGGGCGATCGCGTCGTCTATCCCGGGCGCAGCGACGAACCAGCCTTACGAAGGGTCGAACAGTTCTTGGATCTATTGGACGAATGAAGGGTGACGCGTCACCCGGCTTGAAGCGGTCCTGTGTGCTCTCGTCGGGCCCCGAAATGAAAGCGATGGAGCTTGACCCGTGGCAAGGACGATTGAGAGAACCCTTGTTGCCCTGACGCAGAGACGATCGTTCGAGCTATTCTGAAGCGGCTCGTCGGATGAGGCGTCCTTGGGTTTTTCTTTCGTGGCCTTCGCCCGCGTCATCAGTCGTGCGCGTGGACTGCGTTGCGACCGTAAGCGATCGCGTCTGCCGCTCCACAACCTCTCGGATGAAGCGTGACGCCGCTAGAACTGTCGGGCTGGCAGCGAGTTGATGATTGATGTCCGATGGAGGCCAGCCGCGGGATAGGCTTTATCCCTCAGCTTGTCATATGAGAAGTCTGGTTCCGTTGTCTGTAGCTTGCGAACCATCTCGAAAGAAAGCTCACGGTGCCCATTATGCGCATAGAGAGCCGACAAATATCGCAAGGGGGGGGCAAAGGTCGGAGCAAGAGCATGGCTGGCTTCTGCAAGATGGACGGCCTTGTCCAGTTCTCCCGCCATCGTCCCCGCAATGCAGCTCAGGGCATCGAGCTGAAAACGGAATGGTGCCGCACCAGCGATCGTACGGGCAAGCAATGTGTGCTGGAAGCCGTCCTCTGGTTTGCCGAGATAGCTCTTTGCGATTCCCAGGCAGGCCCAGGCGATCGGGTTGGCGTGGTTCAGTTGAATGGCTCGCTCGGCCAGCTCATAGGCGGCAACGTACGAGCGTCGCATCATGGAATGGACATGCGCGCTCAGGCCAGCGACATAGGAGTTGTAGGGTTCGAGCTCCAGCGCCCGGTACATCAGATCGAAAGCCTCCGCCTCGATCGTCTGGCGGCAGTTGAATTGGCGCTCGGCGAGCATGAAGGTGCGCAAATAGGCGCGCCACGCGAGGTAGATACCGCGTGGCTCGGCCGCGAAAGCAGCCGCGAACAGCTTGTCGGCGGACTCGAAGTTGGCTCTGCCAAGTCGAAACAGGCGCAGGATACCAGCATAGCATAGATGGGAGGCAGACCTAGGAGCGCCATCCTCGATATGAGCAAGCTGATCGACGGCGAAGTTGACCACCAGGTTGATGGTTCTCATCACATTGGTGTCGTTCAGGTCGAGCGTACCGTCGCCGTTGATCTGCAATGTCGACGACCATGCCAGCGTGTTCGCAGGGCGCTGCAGCAGCGCGAGCCGAACGATCTTGCTCGTGTCAGATCCGAACACATCAGAGCGCAGGGACAGCGTGCTGACCGAGGCGCCATCGTCACCAGTCAAGCCATCTCCAGGCAAAGTGTCCGCCGGCCAGGCGGCCGACGCGCTCATGTCGCGACGATCTTGGATCGTGGCTACGCCCAGTTCCTTGATCGTCTTGGCGATGGAATCGACGAGGCTATCCGTCACGACCGCGGCATCCGACGGGCCTGTCCGGCAGCCGGGGATCAGGACGATCCGGTTTCGTGAGGGCCGCTCCTTGGGGGGCTGCAGGTGCTCTGCAAGGTCGGTCGCGAGATTGGCGGCGTGGTGGAGTTCAGGCGCCGGCGCGACGTGCGTCTGGAATCGCGCACGCTCCTCGCGCAGCCAATCCTCGAACTCCTCCTCTGCAATGTCAAAGCCTTCAAGAAACTCACCTTGGGGAGGCGCCATCGTCTGCTGCGGTGACGCGGTAGCGTAACGGGCGATGTCGGTCTCAAATAGCTTTGGATCGAGCGAAATGACGAAGCTGTCAGCGCAAAGCAGAGAGCGGTAGTCGCCCAGCGCCTTGCGGATTTCGGTCAGGCTTTGGCGAAGGCTGGCCGCGCCTTGCTCCTTGCCGCGGCTACCCCAGAGCCTGTCCTGGATCCAGACCCGCGATCGCTTGTGCTCACGCGCCAGCGCCAACATCGCAATGAGAGCGCAAGCCTTGCGTCCTCTGGGCGTGCAATCCTCACCAGAAGCCTTGACCACGCGAAACGGACCAAGAAGCTTGATCAGCAATTTTGGATCGGAGCTCACATTCGTCGCCCACAACCATGATGTAATCAGTCGTGAAAATACGGAAACCAATGATTGAGTAGTGAAGTCTCCAACACCCTTGCTGTCAACGTGAAAAATCCGTGAAACGCCGTCATTTCGAAAGCGGGCGGCTTGACCGCGCGTGCCGTCAAAACGACCATTCAGTGGTAACGGGCGGAGCAAGTCCGCCGGGCCAGGCAGGGAGGCGGCAGATGGCATGGCTAAGCGGGGAGAGCGGAGAAAGCGGCGAAAGTGGTGAGAGCGGCGAAAGCGGTGAGAGCGGCGAGGGCCGCCGTGCCCGCGCCTCGTCGCGCGCACGCGCGCTGATTACCAGCCGGGAGGGCGTCGTCGGCTACTGGAACCAGCCGTCACACATTCCTGATCACTATACTGCCGGGCCGGAGGCGCTCGATCGCTGGTCGCGCGACGTGCGACTGCGCATCTTCGCTGGCGAGCTGTTGTCGGGCCTTGTCTATGACGAAGGCGAGACCTCGATCTCGCTTCAGTACCGTGGCCGCAGCGATGAGACGTTCACGCCGATCGTGCACATGATCCGTCCCAATGCCGCGGACTTCGCCAGACAAGCGGCTTGGGTGTTCAACTATGCCGCGCTGCGGATGGAACGCAGCAGCGAGATCCTCGCCGAGCTGCACGATTTCACCAGCTTCTTGGGCCTGGTCGGATACTGGAATCCGAGCCGCAGCCCGCACACCGCCGAGCTGCTGGCGCTGATCCTGCAGGTGACGACCACGATTGAAATGAGGGTCAAGCATGCGCTCACCTGCCGGCGCCCAATCGAATATTCACCGCAGATACAGCCGATGATCCAGACGCCGGGGCATGGGTCGCTGCCGAGCGGCCATGCCACGGAATCCTTTGCTGCGGCCTTCGTGATCAATGCGCTCATGCGCAAGGCGAGGACCGGGCGAGACGATGTCGATGCGACCGATCCAGTGTTCGTGCAGTTGATGCGCCACGCCGAGCGCATTGCCATCAACCGGACGGTCGCCGGCGTGCATTTTCCGGTCGACAGCGTGGCCGGTATGGTGCTGGGCTGGACCTTGGCGGAGCTGTTCATTGCGCGCTGCTCGGGCTGCGGCCAGGTCACGATGCGCAAGTTCGACGGGCGGGGGTTCAACGACGATTTCCGCTACGACGATGTGCTGGCGATGTCCTACAGGCGATCGGCCGCTGCGAACGTCGCCAGCGAGCAGGGTGGCGGCGGCGCGATCATCGAGGCCGGCACGCCATCGACCGTTCCAGCCTCGCCGATCTTGCAGCATCTCTGGACGCAGGCGCTCGCCGAGTGCCGCCTGATCGTCGGCTGACACGAAAGGACAGGCGCATGAGAGACTGGCGAGGAGATCGGGCCGAACGAGCCAATCCCTATCTGGACTGGGAGTTGCGCAACAGGCCACTCGGCAAGAGGCTGGACTGGTGCAGCGTGCAGATCCAACTGTTGCCGGAGGCCAACGGCAGCTATGTGGCCCATCTCGGCCAGTTGGCCGCCATCGTGGCCGCCGGCCACGAGCCGGACGAGCCTGCTGACGCGCTGACCATCCGCATGTCGGCCGACGAATTCGATCTGCTGACGAAGCTGATCGACGACATCCGCACCGGTCGCGTCCCGCCAGCGGACGATCCGCGCGATGTGCAGTTCTTCATCTACCGGCCCGAAGACATCGCCAATCGCACTGCCGCCAACGGTCTCTTCACGGCGATCCATGTCGGCCCGCCGATTCCAGGCCTGCGCTTCGACTCTGTCATCGCCGCGCCGACCGATCTCGGCAAGCCGTTGACGGATTTGACGCGGCAGGTCGCTATCGGCGTCATCGATGACGGCATCGCCTTTGCCAACCGCCGTTTTCGCAGCAGGAGCGGCAGATCGCGCATCCGAGCGATCTGGCTGCAGGATGTCGAGCGCCGGACCAAGGATTTCGGCGTCGCCGCCGGGCAGCGGCTCACCGGCGATGAGCTCGACGTGCTGTTTGCGGCGAATGCGAGCGAAGCCGACATCTATCGCGCGTTCGGCATGACCGATTTCGGCAATGATCAGCACAAGCCGCTGGCGCAACGGGTCTCGCACGGCACACACATCCTCGATCTCTCCGGCGGCTACGATCCGACCGCGGAAGATATCGCCAGCAAGCGGCCTCTGTTGGCGGTGCAGCTGCCGTCGCCGGTGTCCGGCGATACGACCGGCGTCACCATGGCGAGCTACGTGCTGCAGGGGGCGCGCCAGATCATGCTGTGGGCCGACCGGATCAGTCCGAAGCTGCCGCTCGTCATCAATTTCAGCTACGGCATCGCGGCCGGCCCCAAGAACGGCAGCCACGAGATCGAGCAGGCTCTGTCGCGGATGATCGAGCGCCGCAACCAGAGCGGCGGGCCGACCTATCTGGTGCTGCCGGCCGGCAACAGCTATCGCGAGCGGACTACGGGCCGGATGGCTGTGCAGCCCGGCGCCTCCGATCAGATCGATTGGATCATGCTGCCGGATGACGGTACGTCCAATCATCTCGAGATCTGGCTCGACGGCGAAGCGATCGCGCAGCAATGGCCGCGTGTCGGCATCAGCCTGACGCCGCCCGGCGGCGTGCCGCGCATGATCGATGGATTCGGTGATGGCGATGTGCAGGTGCTGGAGGATGACGGCAAGCCGATCGCCGCCATCAATGGCCACCTGGCCAAGGTGGCCGGCCAGCCCGATCGCGTCCGCTTTCATCTGTCGGTCAATCCGACCACCGCGCGCTGGAGCGTGAGGCATCCAGCGCCGGCCGGACGCTGGCGGCTTTCCGTCACCAACGGATCGGAGGCGCCGCTGACCGCACATCTCTACATCCAGCGCGACGATACCCCGCTGGGCTACGTGCAGCATGGACGTCAGTCCTATTTCGATCATGCAGGGGGCTATCAGCGTGCGGCGTTGGATGGCAGCTACAGCGATCCGGACAGCAGCGGCTGCCCCATGACTCGCGAGGATACACTGTCGGCGCTCGCGACCGGCGCGGGCGCGCTCGTGGTCGGCGCCGTCGATGCCGCGGGCCAGCCGACGGATTATACGGCGAGCGGTCCGACGCCGGGGCGCGCCGAGCCCGATTGTGCTGCCATCGCCGACCAGGGGCCCGCGCATTGGGGCGTGCTCGCGGCCGGTACGCGGAGCGGTTCGGTGGTGGCGATGCGCGGCACCAGCGTGGCAGCGCCGCAACTCGTACGTAGGCTCGCAGATTATCTCGCATCGCTACAACCAGGCCCGGTGCTTGCGTCGCTTGCGGTGACCGACGGTCCCGTGGCCAGCCCCGACGTCCCGCCGCCGGGCGCCGCCGTGCTCGAGCCGATCAAGCAGGACGCGGTCGCTGCTTCGCCGTGTGACCATGCCCGTGTCGGCAGTTTCATCCTGTGTGCGAGCGGCCACCCCGGCGTGCCGCCGCGGACCTATCCGCGCAGCCCAAACTTGCGCTGAGCCCGACTCCCCGGTTCGCCGCCGCGCAGTTGCAGCATGCTGGCAGACAGTGAGCCAGCACAGGCGCGCGCCTCGACTCCCAGCCTGCATCCGATGCCTCTTGTGCTGCGCCCTTGCCGACGCGCGCGATAGCGCAAGTGCGTGAGTGCAGATGGCGTCGTTCCGATGCATTTTTGACGATGCTCTTGCGATGTCCTGACGATCGTCTCACGCCACCTCGGCATAGTTCCTCCCGTGCAAACGAGACAACAGGAGGATTCAATGCGCAGATCCAATATCCGTATCGTGATGGGCTTGATCATCTCGCCCTTGCTGATGTCCCAGGCCTCCGGTCAGAACCTCAAGGACCTGGTGCCGACCTATCAGCCGCATCAACAAACCGACAGCGAGCGGTTGCAGAACTTCCACGCTCCAGCCCCGCCTCCGACCAACTATCCGAACATCAGCCATGATCCTTCCACCAACGAGCCGCGGCTCAACGTCAACCGCGATGTCTCGCTCGGCGGCAACGTGACCCGCAACAGCGCCGAGGGAAACGTCCGCTTCCCGATTCCGGGATCTCGCTAGGCGCTGTTCGGCGACCTGGATGGCAGCTCGCCGTCCAGGCGCGGCGTCTCGAAAGCGGGCCGCTGATTCAAACAATCATGATGACCTGAGGAGATTGCAGATGAAGAGTCTTCGACTGATGGCCTGCTCCGCCATGCTGTTGCCCAGCGTCGCTCTGGCGCAACAGCAGATTCCGACAGGCTCACTGCCGCCCGACATCGCGGCCGCGATCAAGGCGGCTCCGCTGACGCAGACGCTGATTCCGATCAGCGGTGAGGAGAAATTCGCGCAGCAGATCATCAAGGCAGACGAGATTTCCTTCGCGGCGGGGGCAAAGCTGACGCTGACCGGATTGAACTATCCCTACATCGTGGTGGCCGCGCAACGCATCAAGTTCGCCAACCCCGACAGCTACAGCATCATCCAGCGCGATCCGCAGGCCGTGGCCGCCGTCGGCAGTGACGGCCCTGCAGGTCCCAATGGCGCCGACAATCCCGGCGAGACCAACCGGACCGGCAATCCAGGCTATCCCGGCGGCCCCGGCGGGCCTGCCGTGGCCGGACAGACCCGGCAACTGCCCGACGTCTATCTGGTCGCCGGAGAGCTCTCCGATCCGAAAGGGCCGATCCCGGCTGGTCTTCTCAACCTCGTCCTTCTCTTCCGCGGCATTGACGGCGGCGATGGTGGGACCGGGGGGAAAGGCGGCAACGGCGGCCGGGCCGGAAACGGCAAGGAAGGGGCCACGAGCCTGTTCGACTGCAAGGAGGGTGGCGGCCCCGGCGGGACGGGAGGCGCTGCCGGTCCCGGAGGACGCGGCGGTGACGCCGGCGCTGGGGGACAAGGCGCCGATCTCGTCTTCGTCACGACCAGACCTGCCTACGAAGTCCTGAGCTATTCGCGGATCAACAATGTCGGCGGGCGGGCCGGGCTCCCCGGTCGGGGCGGCAGCCCGGGCAATCCGGGCCCCGGCGGCCAGGGCGCGCCGGCCAATGGCTGGTGCAAGGGCACGGGCGGAGGATCGCCAGGCAATTTCCCGTCGCCTGCAAACCTCGGCTTCGGCAATCCGTCTGCGGACGGCGCAAAGGGCACGGTCACGGCGGTCATTCTTCCGTCCGTCGGTCCTCTGTTTGGCAAGTGATGCGGCGAGCGGCGGATGAAACCTGCAGGCCGCGTCCTGCAGTTTTCATCGGCCTGCGCGCGAACGTCGCGCTCGCCTTCTCCTACCAGAAGGGGCGCAACGAGGAGACGGCCAAGCGAACGGACCTGTACAAGCTCTCGCTCAATTTCAAGACCTGTGCCGCCTTCGCTGGCTTCTCGGGCGGACGCTGCACCGCCGACAAGGACTGAGCCGGTAGTCATGACCGGGTTCTGGAAGCTCTACGGCTTCACGACGGAGGGAGACGATATGGACAAGGCCATCGATGGTTTCGTTCAGGTGCTGAGCTTCGTGCTCGCCTCATCCTCGACCGCAGCGCTGCTGGCGGTCGGACTGATCCTGCTGCTCATCACCACGGTGTTCGCCTGCATCGCGCTCAGGTCAAAACCGGAAGAGGTCACCTCGTTCTTCAAGGCGGCGTTCTTCCTTTGCCTGGTTGGTGGCATCCTGTTCTCCGCGGCCGGCCCGTCCCTGGCGCTGTTCTACGTGTCGCAGGATCCGATTCGCAGGAAGTCGGTCAATGAAGCGATCGACGATCTCGCCAGCAACAGACGTGTGCGCTATGTCATCCGCATGATCTCGCGCAGCCCCTCCGATGCCGCCCTCGGCATCGACGCGCTGACCCAGCTCGGTCCGCCCCGGCAGAGATATTCCTTCGTCGCCGACTACGAGGAGTTGAAGGGTCATACGGTCAAGGAAGCGCTCGACCTGTTCGGCATCGGCTATGTCGCCGGATACCGTGTATCAGTCGTGATCTTTCCCCTGCAGATCGATCTCTATCCGGCCAATGCGCGGGGTCTGTTGCAGGTCGTCAGCAATGTCGAGGCCGGGGTTGCGCCGGAGGATCGCTTTCTCAAGCCGGGCAAGCTTCACGACGCGGAGCTCAAGGAGTTCGGCGACACCGGCATTCAGACCTACCGTATTGACAACTTCAAGCCGTTCTACCCGCATTATTGCGAGCTGGCGCAGACCTTCTTCTGCGGGCACTACGCCGCCAAGGAGCTCGTCGGCGGCCTCTACCGCGATTGGCATCCGCTCGGCTTCTCGCAGAAGAATCCACCGACCCAACCCTGCACGATTCCCAAGGAGAAGTTCTGCGCCTTCTCGGACTGGGACAAGGTGCGGCAGGACTTCAAGGGCCACTTCGGTGTTCGCGCGTTCCTGATCGAAAATCTTGAGATTGGCAAGATTCCCGGGCGCATGCTGTTCGACTTCCAGGATCCGCAGCGCGACAGGATCCCCGAGTTGGGGCTTCCGCCGGCGTTCGACTGACCTACGCTTGTCAGCGAAGGAAGCCTACGGAGGTTAGTTGGCGAGCGGTTTCTGCTTGCCGTCGTAGCGATAGGCGAAGCGCCAAAGCTACGATCCGGTCGCGGTGACGAGCATGAAGAGCCCGCCTTCATTTGAGCGTTTGTCGTCTTTCGCTGCCGGCTTCAGGTGCTGGAAATAGGGGGCGGATACCAACAGAACGGGGCGGACGCCGGCGAAGGGCAAACGGCGGCTTAAGCTTGATTTTGAGGGTGAAACACGCTGGCGAACGCCCAAATGGTGCCCCTGGCCGGAATCGAACCAGCACTCCTTGCGGAACTCGATTTTGAGTCGAGCGCGTCTACCAGTTCCGCCACAGGGGCATTCGCCGGGCCTGTGCAGGAACCATAGCGAAGCGGGCGGACTATAGCGGGCGGCCGGGCCGGGTCAACCCGCACGGACGTGATGGGCGCGCATCTCGACAGCTTTCGCGGGCCGGAGTAGGAGCCGGAGCGGCCCGGCATGGGACCGGATGCAGCCCCGTTCGGGAGGACCGATGACCAATACTTCTGTGATGGCGCGACCTGCGGCGGGGAGCATGAGCCCGGCGGTGGCGGCGGCGCTGCTCGCGGCCGGCATCGCGGCGGCGGCCTTGGCCGGTGCCTGGTACATGCAGCTGGTCTGGGGCCTGCAGCCCTGCGAGCTCTGCCTGAAGCAGCGCTGGGCCTATTATGCGATCGTGCCGCTCGGGCTGCTGATTGCGCTCGCCGCCAAAGGCGGCGCACCGCGTGCGCTGGTGCTCGCGGGGCTCGGCGTGGTCGCGCTGGCCGCGCTCGGCAATGCGGGGCTCGGCGTCTATCATTCCGGGGTCGAATGGGGCTTCTGGCCGGGGCCGACCGAATGCACCGGGCCGATCGGCAATCTCGGCAGCGCCGGCAGCCTCTTGGAGCGGCTCGACAGCGTCAAGGTCGTACGCTGCGACGAGGTGCAATTCCGCTTCCTCGGCCTGTCGCTCGCCGGCTACAGCGTGCTGATCTCGCTCGCCATCGCCGCCATCGCGGGCTGGGGCATCGCCCGGAAGCGCGCCTAGTCGTCGACGTCCTCCTGCGGCCGTCCGAACAAATGGACGATGCCGGGGGTGGCGATGGTGACGAACACGAAGCGCGACAGGTGATGCGCGCCGACGAAGATCGGGTCGATGTGCAGCGTCAACGCCAGCGCCATCATCGCGTCCATCGCGCCGGGCGCGAACGCGACAATGGTGTCGGAGAAGCGCACATGCGTCACCAGCACGATCACGGTGACGAACAGCGCCGATATCGCCACCGCGATCGCGAACGAGCCCAGCGCAGCCCTGATATGGCCGACCAGGGTCTTCACCCGCATCCGGGCGAAGCGGCTGCCGATCAGGGCGCCGATGCCGACCAGCGCCACGCCGCGCATCCATTCCGGAAGGCCGCCCTCGACGAGGCCGGTGCCGTGCAGGACGCCGCTGGCGACCATCGCACCGAACAGCCAGCTGGCCGGAAACCTGATCAGCTGCATCAGCATCGCCGCGACCAGCGAGGCCACCAGCAGCGCGAGCAGGCCGAGCGGCGAGGCGACGCTCTGGCCGAGCGAGATCGGCGCGGCCGGTGCGACGCCCGCCACCGCCAGCACCAGCGGCAGCGCCGCCGTCAGGATGATCACCCGCAGCGTCTGCACCACGGCGATCGCCGGCAGGTCGGCACCGCGCTCGACCGCGAGCATCGTGATCTGCGACAGCGCGCCGGGACTGCCGGCGAGCAGCGCCGAGGTGCGGTCCCAGCCATGGACGCGCTGCAGATAGAGGCTGGAGCCGAAGGTCGAGCAGAACGTCGCGAGCGCCAGGAGGCCGATGGTCACCGGATAGGCGCTGACGTGGTTGATCAGCTCGCGCGAGACCACGGCGCCGATCGAGATGCCGAGCAGCAGCAGCACGGTCTGGGTCAGGATCGGCGGCATCGCCAGCGGGCGGCCGGCGATTGCGGCGATCGCGGTCGCGATCATCGCGCCGGAGATCAGCCCGCCGGGCAGATGGGCGACGAGGAAGATCAGGCCGCCGGCGGTGCCGAGCACGAGGGTCTCGATCGCGCTCAGGGTCTTGGCGCGGCTCGGCAGGTCAAAGGGGAGGGAGGAGATGATCTGGCGCACGGCGCCTTATGCCAAAACCTGCCTGCGCGAACAATTCCCGCCGCTGCGCAGGCGCCATGCGCGCATGCACCCCGCAGGTGCCGGTCATTTCGGCTTCTCCGGCGTCGGCGCGGGAGCGGGCACGGGTGTCGCCGCGGCGGCCGCCGCCGCCTTGTCGCGCTTGCAGGCCGAGCGGAATTTGCCGCGTGCTTTGCCCTTCAGCCCCTGCTCGTCAGCCTCCTTGGAGCAGGCAACGGAAATCGTCCGCCGCGCCGCCTTGTCGAGGGTGGCGAACTTGTCGGTGGCGGCATCGGGCCGCGCCGGCAGCGTCAATCCGGGTTGCGAGCGGGCGGGGCCCGCGGCCGACAGGGTGGCCATTGCGATGGCCGCAATCGCCGCCCGGGCAGTGAATCTCATGCTGAAGTCCTCGAACGAAAGGCACGGCGCGATGTCCGGCGATGCTGAACCCACAGTGAATGGAATGAGCCGGATCGCCGCGCGACGCAATTTATATTTTCGCGCGGCCACGCTCCCGCCTGCTTTGTCGGTCGCGGGCGTCTCGCTAGAATTACCGTCCCATTCCATCATGCTCCACAGGGAGATCGAGGATGAGTTTTCACGCAAAATCATTGGTTGCTTCGTCACTCGCTACGCTGGCCGTGATCGGGCTCGCGACGTTCGCCGCCGCCCCGGCGAAGGCGCTGACCGCGCAGGAATGCAGCGCCAAGTACAAGCAGGCGAAGGAGGCCGGCACGCTGGGCGGCCAGAAGTGGAACGACTTCCGCAAGGCCCAGTGCGGAAGCGATGCCGCCGCGGCCGCGGCTCCGGCAGCTCCGGCCGCGCCTGCCGCCGAGGCCAAGCCGGCCAAGGCGGCGAAATCCGAAGCCAAGGAGGCCGCTCCCGCGCCGACCGGTCCCGCCGTGTTCCCCAACGCGGTGGACCCGAAATACGCCAAGGAGAAGCCCGGCAAGGCGCGGCTGCAGACCTGCGTCGATCAGTACAATGCCAACAAGGCGACCAACGCCAATGGCGGCCTGAAGTGGATCCAGAAGGGCGGCGGCTACTACAGCGAATGCACCAAGAAGCTGAAGGGCGCTGCCTGATCCGGGCTGACGTGACGTTGCCGGCGGCCGGGGGCATCATGCGTCCGGCCGACGCTTTCGACGCCGCGCATCGCCGCGAGACCGCCGGCCGGGCTCGGATCGGCGCCGGTCGCGCGGCGGTTCGCAGCGTTGGCGGCGGCATTGCTGCTCCGGTGATTTTGGGGCTTGCCTTCCTGTGCGGGAAATGACCCTGCTCTCGCCATGATCTCTGCTGTCCAAGGTGTGCTCAGCCTGTTTTGCGGCGCGATGGTCGGGTTCTCGCTCGGCCTCGTCGGCGGCGGCGGCTCGGTGCTCGCGGTGCCGCTGATGGTCTATGTCGTCGGCGTGCCCGAGCCGCACATCGCGATCGGCTCGAGCGCCATCGCGGTCGCCACCAACGCGGCCATCAATCTCGCCAATCATGCGCGCGGCGGCACCGTGATCTGGCCGATCGCGGCGCTGTTCGCAACGGCGGGCATCGTCGGCGCCTTCATCGGCTCGCTGCTCGGCAAGATGGTCGACGGCCAGAAGCTGCTGGCGCTGTTCGCGCTGGTGATGATGGTCATCGCCATGCTGATGCTGAAGACGCGCGCCCGCATCGGCACCCCCGATGTGAAGATGAGCATGGCCAACGTCCCGGCGGTCGTCGGCTTCGGCCTCGCCACCGGCACGCTGTCCGGTTTCTTCGGCATCGGCGGCGGCTTCCTGATCGTGCCGGCGCTGATGGCTGCGACGGGCATGCCGATCATGAATGCGGTCAGCTCGTCGCTGGTCGCGGTGACGACCTTCGGGCTCACCACCGCGGCGAGCTATGCCTGGTCCGGGCTCGTCGCCTGGGATCTCGCCGGACTGTTCATCGCTGGCGGAATCGCCGGAGGTCTTGCCGGCACACGCCTGGCGCGCCATCTCTCCGAACGGCGCGGCGTATTGAACGTGGTGTTTTCCGTCGTGATCGCGGTGGTGGCGCTGTATATGCTGACGCGCAGCCTGCTGCATATCTGGAGCTGACCTCAATGAAGCGCGTCCCCTCGACTGCGATCACCTCCGCCAGCAGCCGGCGTGACGTGTTGACGCTTTTTGGCGCAAGCGCGGCGCTTTCCTTGTGGCCCCGCGACAGTCGCGCCGAGGATGCCGACGAGCCCGACGAGGGCGCGGTGCTGCGCGACCCCGACGCGCCGGTGCTCGGCAATCCTTCGGGCGACATCACGATCGTCGAATGGTTCGACTACAATTGCCCGTATTGCCGCAAGCTCGATCCCGAACTGCAGCAGGTCATCCACGATGATGGCAAGGTGCGCTGGGTGCTGAAGGAGTGGCCGATTCTCGGGCCGACTTCGGTAACTGCCGCGCGGATGGCGCTGGCCTGCAAATATCAGGACAAATACGCCAAGGCGCATGAGGCGCTGATCGGCGTCAGCTCGAAGCTCACCGAGCCGCGCATCGACGAATTGCTCGCGGGAGCAGGCGTCGACGTCGACCGCGCCAAGCGCGACCTCGCCGCCAACGCCAAGGCCATCGACGACATGCTGGCGCGCAACGACAAGCAGGCGCGGGGCTTGCGTTTCCGCGGTACGCCGTCCTTCATCGTCGGCAAATTCAGGGTGCCCGGCGTGCTGACCATGGCGCAATTCGAGCAGGTCATCGCCGACGCGCGCAAGGCCAAGGCGGCCAACTGATGGGCAAAGCAAAGGCGCCTCGACCAACGGCCGAGGCGCCTTGAAAACAGCAGCGTCGTGCGCGTTACTTCGACGAGATGCGAACCCAGTCGTCATGCGCGCGGGTCTTGAGTGAATTCCAGCTATCCGCCGCGACGTCCCAGTTCACGATGGTCCGGCGCGTCTGCGCGGTCGGCCCGTTGGCGACCTCGGAAGTTTGCATCGAATCATGGATGTAGACGCCGAACCCCAGGATGAGGGCCCCCAGGATCATTCCCACGAATGTCCGCATGTCATGTTCTCCAGTGTGACGGCCAACAACGCCGCGGTCGAAACTTGGTTCCGCGCTCGCCGCGGTCCCGGTCCGCCGCGATCAAGACAACCTAACTGCGCGATTTTTCAGGCCGCGATTCCGGCAGCGAAGTGACGAGATTGAGCGTTTTCATCTCGTCGGGCTTGAACGTGAACAGCTGGTCATGCGGTGTCTCCATCGCATGCACCCAGACCTTCAGATCGATGCCCATCTCGGCGAGATGGCGCTGGCACCGCGCCGAGATGTTCTGCGCAAGGCTCATGTCGTCGCCGGACCTCACGGCGGTCCCGGACGTGGGGACTGCGGCGATCTGATGCACGCCGATGATCGCCCGCTCGCCGGCCCGGCGCTCGAGACCGCCGGCGAACACCAGCGGGCACGACGAGGCGCAATATTTTCCCGCCTCCACTTCGGTTGCGAATTTCCGCGCGCGGATCAGTCGCCCCATCGCCAGCGCGTCGGCGACGGAGCCGCCGGGCGAGTTCAGCACGATCGTCCTGATATATTCGCCATGACGTTCGACTGCGTCCGCAAAGCTGCGCGCGCTGCCGGGTGTGATCGTGCCGGTCGCGAACAGCCGGCCGCCGCCGCGCAGCTCGAACTGAATCGGCTGCTGCAAGGCACGATCGCCCTGCGGCAGCGGCATCAGCCGCTTCATCAAGGGCGCCAGCAAGGATGGTGATTCGGCCGGCAGGTCCGGCGCCTCGCGCCGAATGTCGAGCTGAGGCGGGGCTGCATCCGATGGCACCTGCGGAGCATTCAACTCGAGCAGGTCCGCCGCGAGAACCGCGACGGTGACGACGAGAATGCTGCGGAAGACCCAACGCAGAATGCTCTCATCGGGATTGCCCGCGAGCCAGGCATGGACGCGTCGGTTCAGCGCCGAAGCCACGGGACTACTTTCCGATTCGAGCTGATGACAGCGACGTCACGTTCTCATCCGCCGCGGCCGGCGCTGGCTCAACGGCTGATGCAGCAGGCGCCTCCGTGGGCGTTTCGGCTGGCCGTCGCTCGGCCGCCCGCCTGGCGTCCTCGACCTCGCGCGCAATCTGCAATGCGGTGACGAGATCGGCGGCCGTCAGGCTGGAGGCGCTCACGGCGGGCAGGCCCTCGCGGCGGATGGCGGCATGGACGACGCAGAGGATCAGCACCAGCACTGCCGGCATCAGGTCGATCGAGATCGCGCCCGCCCAGCTCGGGATGAAGTCGCCGGCGTAGCGCAGCACGGCTTCAGCGGGCGACAGCGTCTGGAAGCGGGTCGGCTCGATGCGCGGCAGCGCCAGGATCTTGTCGGCGGCGTCGGCAAGCGAGGCGGCCTGCGTGGCGATCGCGCCTTCCACCTTGCCGACGACGGCGGTCTGGCGCTCGGCCAGGTCGCCGCTGCGTCCGCCTGCGGCGGGCGCGATGAAACCGGCGGACAGCGAGGCCGCGGCGCGCCTCACCGCAGGTGCCACCGAGGTCTGCTGCAGATTGGCGATCACGCCCATCAGGTTCAACGACTCCGTGGCGAAGGCATCGCTGCGCGTTGCGATCGGGCCGCGGTCGGAGATCAGCTCGCGCATCTTGGCGAGGCTCTTGCCGCCCTGCTCGTAGAGAGCAGAGACGCGCTTGCCGGACTCCTGGACCTGCTGGCCCAGTCCGTCGAGCTGCGTCGACATCTGCGCGAGAAGCTGGACCACGGTGCCCGATCCGGAGGTGCCGGTCAGCGAGCCCGCGCGTTCGGCGTCCGCCAGCTTGGCGAAGCGGGAGGAGGCGAGCTGGATATCGGGCAGCAGGCTTTGCGCAGCGATGGCCTGGCTATTGGCTCTGTCGAGGTCGCGCGTGTAGTTCTGCACGGTGATGGCGAGATGCTGCTGGATCGCCGCGGCGCCGGCCAGGGCAGACGCATTCAGCCAGGACGACATCGCGACGATCATCAGCGAGCCCAGCAGCATGCAGCCGGCCATCATCAAACGCCCCATCGCGCTGGTGACGTGCGGCATGAACTGCATCATGAACACCCAGAAGGCGTAGATGCCGACTGAGACCGCGACGGAGTAGATGACCGCCGCAAAGAACACCGTGGTCGGACTGCCGTTGAGCAGCTCGCGGACGCCAAGATAGGTGTAGACGCCGGCGGCCAGCGCCAGGATCGCGGTCGTGAGCTTCAGCGTCACCTCGAGACGGTTGACGCCATTGGCAAGCACGACGGAGGTGGAGGAGCGGGCGGACGAGACTTGCGCGACGGACGCGGCAGGCGAGGGCATCAGCGGCGAGGGCATGAGCAGACCTTCGGCGGCGTCATGGCCGCCCGTGTGCAGCGCCCCCGCTGTATGACCGAGCAGGACCAATGCGGACAAAATCCGCCGACATTGTGTCGGCGGCATTGCCGATCAGCCATGTCGTAGCAAGGAGAGGCAAGCTCAGCGCAACAGCCAGCGCAGCAGCTCGACATTGGCCTCGCGCGGATAGCAATGGCTGAGATCGTCGATCTCGCGATAGGCGACGTCGGCGCCGGCCTTGGCCAGGGCGTCGGCCGTATGCCTCGCGATCTCGACCGGGAACATCCAGTCGAGCCGGCCGTGCACGATCTGGATCGGCAGGCCGCGCAGACGGTCCCGGTCGGCGATCTCCGCCATCAGGGGATGGAACGTCGCGGCCACCGGCGCAAGATGCGTGAACGGCGAGCCTGCGGCCAATCCGCTGACGTAGCAGAACGTGCCACCGTCGCTCATCCCGGTCAGGAGCATGCGGGCGGGATCGATCGCGACGCGGCTGCGGACGAGGTCGAGAATGCGCAGGAGGTTTGGCGTATCGGCGTCGTCGCCCATCAGCGCCCAGGTCGGTCCTGCCGCGGTGGGGGCGATCAGGATGGCGCCGAGGCTGCGCGCGGCGCGCAGCCAGCTCCAGAGAAAGTCGCGGCCGTTGCCGCTGCCGCCATGCAGCGCCATGACCAGCGGCCAAGCCCTGTCCGCCGTGTAGTATTCCGGCACATACAGCGAAAAGCCGCCGCGATTGCCGATCTCGTTGTGGTCGTGAAACACTGTGTCCTTGCCTGCAGAGGACGCGGCCAGCAACTGGCGCAGCCCGTTGTCGCCATCGACGGCGGGATCGAGGAAGAATTCGCTCAGCGGCGGCAGCGTCGCTGCCAGTGGAAACAGCGCCTCGAGTGCGCGTGGCAATTGACGAAGGGCCCTGAACACATCGACCAGGTCGCCCTCACCGCGCTGAACGGCGCGCAGGCCGGCAAACGACATCAGCGCGGCGTCCGCCGCGGTGTCGAAGGCGATACGGATATGGGCGAAGTCCGCCGGCCACGACGTGAGATGAATCCGCGCCGTGTGCAGCGTCCGCTCGGGATCGCCGACATCAGCCATCACGCGATCGAAATCCGGCGGGTTCAGGTGGCGCGCGACGTGGGACAGGGCTTCGAGCGTCTGCAGCAGTGGCGGCAACACGATGAGAATGTCATCCACCACGGCATCCGTCATGCAGGTCTCCTTGGTACGCGGGTCTGGCCGTCTCGTCTGCTTGCCGGCGAGCGCTGTCATGCAACGCAAAATCGGACGTCCGGGCAATGACCATTTTCCGAACGCGTGTTCGCTCCGCGAAGCCACAATCTCGCGATGCGGCTCCTGCAAGTCAACACAGCGCGGAGGCTGCCATCGCGCGCGGCAGGTGAGTCGCGCGCGAATACACGCGGAGACGATAGTTGGTTGACAAAATTCGGGCGCGATGTCGCACTTGGTGAGAGCCGGCGGCGCAGCGGAGGGTTCCTCGTGGATCTCCGCCCTGGGTCAAAACTGCCGATCGGTTGCCGAGGGGGGATTCGCATCATGACCAAGTCGCCGTCGGCCGCGTTGATCAACGCGGTGCTCGCCATGGACGTCTACAACAGAGGCGTCAACCCGACGCTTGTGGTCAATTTCAACCGTATCGGGAGCTATGAGCTGGTGGCGGCGAGCGTGACCTCGACCGCCGACAATTTCGAGGCCGCGACCTATCAGCTCGCGGGCGATCCATCGACACGGATCATTTCGTTTCGCGGCACCGACAGTCTCGCCGACGTGCCGTCGTGGCTTGGCGGCGCCGGTCTGACCGGCTGGCCGACGCAGTTCCCGGATGCGGAAGCCTACTACAAGAAATGGGCGACATCGAACGTCTCGCTGACCGGCCATTCGTTGGGCGGCGGACTTGCCGGCTACATCGCTGCGCTCAACGACAAGGTGGTCTACGCCTACGACGCGATGCCGTTCGAGTTCGCCGCCGAGGTCCGTTACGATCAGCTGCACGGCTTCTGGGGCGCGCTGACGTCGCACCCCGTCGAGCGCTATTCCGACATCCACATGGTCTCCGTCGCCGGCGAGATCCTGCAATATGTCCGAGCCGCGGCGCCCGTGCTGGAAGCGCCCCTGGCGTTGCTGCAGCTCGGACCGGTCGCCGGCGCGCTCGCCATCGCACATGCTGCGATCGGCATCTCGTCCGAGCAGAAGACCGTGCTCGGCGCGGGCACGGATCTCGGTCTGGATCCGGTCAGCCTGCACTCGATCGCGCTGCTGACGATGATGCAGTGGGCGAGTGACAACGGTGCCCAGGATTGGAAGAAGGCGGCGGCTGTGCTGCTGGCGCCGCTGCAGGATGACGCGATTGCTTCGGCCGTCGGCATTCCCGCGGCCGGTGTGAGCGGGGAAGGCGCGCCGTCCGACAAGATGAAGGACATGATCGCCTATTCGACGGTGACCGACGCCAGCGGCTACGGCAACAGCGCCGTGCAGGCCCTGTTCAACGGCGGCGGCGTGCTCGGCAACAGCGTCAGCGCCGACAATGCGGCGACCTACCTGAAGAACGGCGGGGTCGAGAAGGCGCTGGCCGAGATCGTGGTCGAGTATTCGGCGCTGCTGGCGCAGAACCATGACGAGGTGATGTCGACGACGCCCGGCCTGATCGGCCACGAGCACGGCATCCTCTATCAGGACACGGCCAAGAACCTGCTGGTCGCCGACCTGTCATCCGATCTGTGGTCGCGCTGGGACACGGGATCGGCGGTCGACATCCTGGGCAAGGTCGCGCTCATCGATGCCGTCGCCAGCTTCGACGGCGAGGATGCTGGCCTGATCGACATGGCGATCGGCGTGCTCTGGGGCGGCAAGACCGACAATCTCGACTGGCTCAGCGCCGCCTTGAGCGACGTGGCGACAACGGTGACGATCGATCCAGTGTCGGGCGCGACCATTGCTGCAACCGATGGTGCGCTGCTGATCGCGGGCGGCGGCAACGACATGCTGTTCGGGACCGCCAACGACGATCTGCTGATCGGCGGTCTGGGCAGTGACGTGCTGCAGGGCGGGGCCGGCGACAACATCCTGGTTGGCGGCGTCGGCGCCACCTATGTCTACGCGCCCGGTGACGGCAACGACGTCATCATCAATGGTGTCGCGTCGCTGGCGAAGCCGACCGGCACGCTCGATTTCGGCACCGCCTATACGGCCGACAATTTCTGGTTCGTCAAATCGGGCAACGATCTCGAGATCGACATTCTCGGCAGCCATCAGCAGGTCACGGTGGCCGACTGGTTCCTTGGCGGCTCCTATCAGCTGCAGGAGATCAAGGCCGGAGGCCTCGAGATCGATACGCACGTTTCGCAGCTCGTGCAGGCCATGGCAACCTACGCCCAGGCGCATCCGGGTTTCGATCCCACAGTGGCATCACAGTTGCCGACGGATGTGCAGCTGCACGACCAGATCGCGGCGGCCTGGCACGTCAACGCGTGAGCGCAGGCCCGCGGCCGCCTCAGTGCAGCCGCGGGGCCTTGAGCAGCTTGGCGCGGTCGGTCGAGGCGATCGTGACGTCGAAGGTGACGCCTTCATGGTGCACCGTCAGCGGCACGTCGACGCCGGCTGCGCCGAGCGCCCAGAGCTTGCGATAGAACTCGCTCTGGCTTGTCACCTTGTCGCCGTTGATCCCGAGGATCACGTCGCCCGCCTTGAGCTCGGCGCGGGCCGCGGGACCGTTGTCGGAGACGCCGATCACGACGACGCGATCGTCGACCTCGGTCGCGTACATGCCGAGCCAGGGGCGCGCCGGCTTGTTGACGCGGCCGAAGCGCCTGAGATCATCGATGATCGGCTTCAACAGATCGATCGGCACGATCATGTTGACGTGCTCGTCCTTGCTGTCGCGCTCGCGCTCCAGCTGCAGCGACCCGATGCCGATCAGCTCGCCCTTGGCCGAGAGCAGGCCGGTGCCGCCCCAATTCGGATGGGCGGGGTGGGTGAAGATCGCCTCGTCCAGCAGATATTCCCAATAGCCGGCGAATTCCTGCTTGGCGATGATCTGGCTCGCGACCGATCGCGTCCGCCCACCGGCGCCGCCGAGCACGACATGATCGCCGACCTTGGTAGCGGCCGACGAGCCGAGCGGCAGCGCCGGCAGGTCGAGCGACCCGAGCGCCTGTACCAGGCCGAAGCCGGTGGTGAAGTCGAAGCCGAGCACATGGCCTTCGACCACGCGTCCGTCATTGGGGTGCAGCCAGACGGATTCGGCCTCGGTGATCAGGTAGCCGATGGTCAGCACCAGCCCGTCGTCGATGACGACGGCATTGCCGGCGCGCTCGGTCCCCAGCGTTTCCGCGCTGAAGGCGTCGGACGGAATGATGGCATGCAGGCCCACGATCGAGGACAGGGCTTGATCAAGATCATATTGATAGTCTTCGGCGCGAGGCTGGAAGGCAGACGGCACTTTCCATTCGGTCAAAGAAGGCATTTCGTTCTCCTGCTCTGTCGATACCCCCGGGTGCATCGACCAAGCTTCTGCTTCGTGTCGCGTGACGGCCACAGCGTGAACGCGAGCTTAACATCTTTGGGCGTCGGCGCCAGTTCCGAGGGCTCCGCGTTCGCGCGAGGAGGAACTGCGCTTCACCGACTACCCGCGGCCGCAGCCCCTGCCGATCAGGGGCCAGACCAGCCACGCGCCGGCGGCGTAGAGGCTGCCGACCGTGGCGGCTCCCGTTCTGGCCGCGAGGTGGAAACGCCCGGCGTCGAGCAAGGCTCCATCGGCGGTAACGATCGCGGGGATCACACGGTCTGGCGGACCGAACACGACCACCGCATCCGGCTTGATCACCAGCGCCATGGCAGCCATGCCCGCAAACCAGGCGAAGGCAACTGCCAGCACGCCCTTCACTGGAACGGCGCGGGATCGGGGATGCTGGTCAGTAGTCGTAGGCATGCTCGAACGTATATCCCGCGGCTTCGAAACGGGTGATGTCCTGAACCAGTGACCGGACCGGCACGTCGACACCGATGCGACGGGCACCGGGACGGGACTGGATCGGCACGCTGAATATAGGCAGCCCGTCGAAAGCTGCCAGCCGTCCGTCGCCGGGCGGGACCATGATCGTGACCAGGATGCGGTGGTTGCCTGCGATTTCGCCGAGCGAAGCACCGCCATGACGGCCGAGCTCCTTGGCGAAAGAATCGAATTTGGCGTAGCGCTCGGTCTCGACCAGCACGCCCTTCATACCTTTGGAGTCCGTGACCTCGCGGATCACCTTCACGCCCGGAACGACTGCAAGCTCGGCGGCGGGCAGGCCGGTGACGACGCTCTGGATGGTCAGCACGGCCGGATCGTAGCCCGCCGCATAGCCGATGACGGCCGCATAGGTGGCGCGCCCTGCATATTGCAGGCTGAGCGAAACGCGCCGCTCCATCGCGCGGAACGACGGCACGAAGGGCGTCTCGCGCCAAAACTCACCGAGCTTGGCGGCGAAGGGATACCGATACCAGGGGGTCTGGTACAGGAACGCCGCGTAGTCCTTCAACAGGACAAGGTTGAAGGCGTCCTCTGCCGTCTTGACGCCGTTCGTGGTCTCCCAGCTGATCGCTCCGATGCTCTTCTCGTAAGCGCCCTGCAGCGCCATCTCGGCGGTGAAGCTGAAGCCGATGATGTAGTTCGTCAGCTTCTGGTCCGAGGTGGCGGGTCCGGAGCCCGCGGCCTGCCGCGTGGCGCGGCACAGGCTGCGCCAGAAGCCGGAGATGCTTGACAAATAGTGGAAGTCCGATTCCGATGCCTGCCCGGTCACCGCAGCGAGGTCGGCATAGGCGTGGACGATGTACCATTCCGGAAAGGTCAGGAAGCTGTCACCCTGCGATCGCGCATAAGCGGGATCGGTGATGCCGAACTCCGAGGTCACGGCGGGGGTCGGTACGTCGGCGACGCAGACCGTCTCGACGCTGATCACGGTGGCGGCGATGCCGATCGCGGCGGCCGCGACGAGGGCGCCGGCGAGATATAGCGCTTTGCGACGCAGGCTCATGCGACGGCGGCCTGCGTGCGCCACGGCGACCAGCCGACAGCGATGCCGATCGCGCCGAGTGCGAGATGCGGCAGGCTGGAGAGAATCCTCACGAGCCACGAGGTGTTGCGGATGCCGTCGATCACGATCGAGAGGTCGAGATAGCCCGAGCCGGTGAACACGCCCATCACGCCGTCGAGGAAGTACAGCGTGCCGAACACGCGCAGGAAGAACAGCGCGCTGCGGCGGGTCAGCATCGCGGCCAGCGCCCACAGGCCGGAGACGACATGCAGCGCATCCTTGTAGATGTCGAGCTGGAACAGGCCGAACACGCGGCCCTGCGCATCGATGAAGGCCGGGATGTAGTCGGTCGCGGCGGCGAACAGGAGCGCCATGGCGAGCGCCAGCGCGGCGATGCGGTAGCGGTCCAATGCGAAGCCGTCTGCTGCTGATGTATTCATGCGAAGTAGGCGTCCCACATCGCGTTGCGGAACAGGAGGTTCGGATCATACTGCCGCTTGGCGGCGACGAAGTGCGCGGCCGCCGGATAGGCCTTCTCGACCTGGTCGCGGCGGGCGTGCAGACGATAGGGCAGATAGAACGCGCCGCCAATCGCGGTGATGCGGTCGATCAGCGCCTCCGTCGTCCGCAGCATGTCGATCTCGCCTTCGGGCGAGGTGGCCTGTGAGAACGACATCACGGCCGCGATGCGGCGCACCGGCGCGATCGTGAGCGCGGGTGTCCTGTCCTCGGCGACGTAGCGCAGGGTGACGTTGAGAAATTCGGCGCGCGCCTTGGGAATGATCTCGCGGCAGGCGGCGAGGAAGTCGCCGAACCGCTCCGGCGCCACGAAATATTCATGCAGGATGTCGGTGCGGTGCATGTCCTTCTGCGCCAGATTGGCGACCGGCTCGGCCATCAACGAGTTGCGGGTGTAGCGGCTGTCGGAGATGGCGGGGCCGAGCCGCGTCTCCATGAACCAGCGCAGGGCCTTGGCGACCTCCCAGCCGGTCTGGGCGCGATAGATCGTGTTGGCGACGCCGGTGAGCTTGCCGGAGCTCACTGCCGCGGGCAGGGTCGCGGGGGCATCGGGGGCGGGTCGGAAGGTGACGAGCAGGGCGTCGTCGAAGAACGCCTTGCGCGACACCGACATCCGGCCATAGGCCATCTTCACATCGGCGTCGCCGTCGATGCTCTGCGTGAACTTCGCCGCGAACGTCTCCGGCGCCATGCGCTCGAAGCGCGGCTCGAGCAGCAGGTTCGGCACCATCTCGACCTCGAGATCGACGATGATGCCGAACAGGCCGTAGCCGCCCATCGCAAGGCCGAACAGCTCGGCATTCTCGTTGCGCGAGCACTGCACCAAGGTGCCGTCGGCGAGCAGCATGCGGATCGATTTCACCGTGGAGCCGAACGGGCCGTACGGCACCGGCCAGCCATGGGCATTGACGCAGAACGTGCTGCCGACGCCAAAATCGCTGTTGGACTGCATCACCGCCGGCGAGAAGCCTTTGGGATCGAGCGCGGCGATCACGTCCCACCAGCGGTTGCCGGCCGCGGTCCGATAGGTCTTCGCCGCCGTGTCGAGCTCGATCGCGCCGCCGTCGAGCGTGATCGCGGTGCCGTCGCGCGGCAGGCTCTGGCCGCCCATCGAATGCCGGGCCACGGCCGCGGTCACCGGGCGTTTCGCGGCCGCAGCCTCCTTCAGCTCGGCGCGCAGCCGCGCGATCAGATCGTCGGTCGCGGGCTTGCTGATCACCACGTGCCTGGCGACCGGCGTCGGGTTGAGCCGGCTGGCATCGTTGAGGATGGTGCGCAGCTCGGCACGCGCCCGCGGCATCCGCGCAAAGGGCAGCGCCGCGGCCGTACCCGCGGTGCGCAGAAACCGTCGTCTCGACATCATGGCGCGGAGTCTCCTTCCCTCACGGAGTCTACGCCAGCATCGTAAACGTTCGAAAAATTTCCGTGCCGTCAGTTTGCTGCCGGTCGCGCCCGCGCGGGCACGAGACGGAAGTCGCGGCCATCCTTCATCCACGCCGCGCGCTCGTCGCGCAGCAGGGTGCGCCGGACCTTGCCGGAATCGTCGCGCAGCATCACGTCGACCAGCTCGTAACTTTCCGGGTGCTTGTAGCGGCTGAGCCGGTCGGCGAGGAATGCACCCATGCCGTCGACAATGGCTTGCGCGTCCTTGGCACGGTCGATCTCCACGATCGCATGCACGCGCTGGCCGAGCTCCGGATCGGGCAGGCCGACGACCACGCAGGAGCGGATGTCGGGATGCGCCATCAGCGCCGCCTCGACCTCGGCCGGATAGATGTTGGCGCCGCCGCGCAGGATCATGTCGGCGAGGCGGTCGCCGAGATAGAGATAGCCGTCGGCATCGAGCCGGCCGATGTCGCCGAGCGACTCCCAGCCGTCGGCGCGCCGTTTCGGCTCGGCGCCGAGATAATGATAGGTGCTGCCGGCGCCATCAGCGGGCAGAAAGTAGATCTCGCCGCTCTCGCCGGGCGCGACATCGTTGCCGTCGGGACCAAGGATGCGCAGTTTGCAGGACTCGTCGATCCTGCCGACCGAGCCCTTGTGCTGCAGCCATTCGGTGCCGGAGATGATGGTGCGGCCCTGGCGCTCGGTGCCGCCATAGAGCTCGTAGACGCGTTCGGGACCGAGCCACTCGATCCATTTTTCCTTGAGCCATGGCGGCATCGGCGCAGCCATGTGGAACACCATCTTCAGGCTCGACACGTCGTAGCTGTTGCGGACCGCCTCCGGCAGCGCCCAGATCCGGTGCATCATCGTCGGTACGAAGTTGACCCACTGGATGCGGTGCGCCTGGATCAGCCGCAGCGTCTCCTCGGCGTCGAACTTCACCATCCCGGTCAAGCTGCCGCCGGCGAACAGTGCGTAATGCGACACGATGAAGGGCGCGTTGTGATAGAGCGGGCCGGGATTGAGCAGCGCTGCGCCCTTCGGAATTCCGAGCGGCGGCTCGGCGGCGGTGTCGGTCACCGCAGGCTGGTGATCGAGGATCACCTTTGGCCGTCCGGTCGAGCCGCCCGAGGTCATCGCCTTCCAATAGCGTGACACCGGCGCGCTGAGCGGCTCGTCGGAAAAGCCCTCGGGCGTGAAATCGGCCGGCAGCGCGTTCGGCGCGTTCCAGTCGGCCTCACCACCGACCACCAGCGACGGCTTGAGGATCTCGAGCACCGCGGCGGCCTCGCCGCGCGGCAGCCGCCACGACAGCGACGTCGGCGTCGCGCCGCACTTCCACACCGCGAAGCTGGTCTCGAACAGCGCATTGCCGTTGGGCAGGCCGATCGCGACGAAGTCGCCTGGCTTGACGCCCTTGGCCGCGAAGGCGCGCGCACGCGCATTGGCGCGGCGCTCGAGCTGCTCCCAGGTCAGCGTATCGGTCCCGTGCCGGAGCGCGACGCTGTCCCTGGGTTTGCGCTCCGCATACCAGCGCGGTACGTCGGCCATCGGAATCAGCATCCATTCCTCCACATCGTCGGCGCTTTGCCTGCGCACGTCGTTCTTGGTCCGCGGCTCGGGCCGCCGACGTCAGTGACGAGAGCTGTTGTGCCTCAACCCAACGGGTGCGTCCATACGCGCACGCCGCAAGGTTTCGGATGGCAGTTCTGCAAAATGGCGCTCGTAGGCGCGGGCGAATGAGATGCCGGAAGCCGTGACGCACGGCGAGGTGATAATTCCGTCACGCGGATCGTGAGATGATTGAGGTCGCGCCGCGCGATTGAACTTGATCGCCCAATCGATGATGCAGGCGGGAACAGAGTTAGGCGTCAGCGCGTCCGGATACGTTGATGCCGGCTCTGTGCCGAGGAATGCGAGCAGCACGCCGGGATCCATGCCCATTGCCGGATCGGCGCCGAGTCCTGCCGGCGCTGCACGAATGCCTGCGAGCAGGCTGGACGCAGCACGACGCACTTATGCTGCGCGCTCCATCGAAGAATGGAACTATATCAAAAGACAAAGGCCGGGCGCGAGGCCCGGCCAGTCCGACCATGGCGACCGGATTGCTCCGATCCTGAGAACGCCATTGCAGACAATCGATCGATCAGCCGCCGTTCAGCTTCGTAGTCAGGGTCGTGAAGATGCCTTCCAGGGTCAGTCCGAGCTTGTTGAGAATGGTGATGATCGCGAGCGCGATGCCGGCCGCAATCAGGCCGTACTCGATCGCGGTTGCGCCCGATTCATCCTCGTAAAATTTGAGAAGCAATTTCCTCATCAATTCCCCTCCGCCGTCCGGCAAATGGCCGCCGGACGATCTCCGCGAAACTACGGAATGGAACCTAAGGTAGTGTGAACGAGGTCCAGCCAAGTTTCGCAACTTTGCCGTTCATGTCGAAAATTTCAGTTGCAGCAGGGTCCGCTGCACGCGAACGGGATCACGGCGGCACCCCGGCTGCGCGCAGCGCCTCCGCATAGGTTGTGGCGAGCATTCCGGCCGGAAACGGGATCCGTTCGAGGAACCCGGACACGGTGAGATCCGGTTCGAGGCTCAGAAGCTGACGGGCGACATCGCCGGCGCGCGACATCTCCCCGGTCCTGACCAGGGCCACGATCAGGACGCGGAGCGCGACGGCGAAACGCCGGTTCTGCGTCAGCGCGATCTCCGCCCATCGAATGGCGCCTGCGAGATCGTCCTCCGCCACCGCGCAGATCGCCAGCGCTCCGGCTGCGAACCAGCCCCGTGGATCGCGCGGGTTCAGCCGCCGAGCCCGTTCGATCATCGCGCGGCCCGCAGCCGTGTGTCCGGCCATGATCTCGATCCACCCGCTCAAGGTCAGCGCCATCGCCGAGTTGGGGTTGATGGCAAGCGAGCGGCGGAATAGCTCCCGTGCTGGGGCGATGTCCTCGGCCATGTTCCAGATCGCGAAGGCCGCCATCCACAGCACCTGCGCGTCACTGGGCGCACGCTCGCACGCCTGCCACGCCCGCGCGACGGCGGCCGTGCGATAGGTCTCGTCCGGCGCGCTCCAGCCCTGGAAGTGGCGCAGCGCCTGACAATAGGCCCAAGCCGCCATCGCGGGCGCGCAGGCGGGATCGATCGCCAGCGCCTGGTCGAGACAGGCGACCGCCGCCGCGAGGCTGTCGGGCGTGAAGGCGTCGCGCAGGCTGGCGGCGCGCAGCAGCAGGTCGTAGGCGTCCGGATGCAGCGGCGGCGTGGCGCGCCGCCGCTCGCCTTCCGCCAGCTCGAGCGTCGGCTCGATCGCCGCCACGATGCTTTCGGTGATGCGGTCCTGCAGCGCGAACACATCGTCCAGCTGGCCGTCGAAGCGCTCCGCCCACAGATGTGCGCCGGATGCCGCATCGATCAGCTGTCCGTTGATGCGCAGGCGGGACCCTGCACGGCGCACGCTGCCTTCGAGAACGTAGCCGACGCCGAGCTCGCGTCCGACCGCACGGATATCGACGGCCTTGCCCTTGTAGATGAAGGAGGAGTTGCGGGCGATCACGGCGAGGCCGCTGCAGCGGGACAGCGCGGTGATGATGTCCTCGGCCATCCCGTCGGCGAAATAGTCCTGCTCGGGATCGCCGCTCATGTTGGTGAACGGCAGCACCGCGATGGCGGGGCCGTCGAAGGCGGGTGCGGCCGATACGGCCGGCGTCTGCACTGCGTCCGCCTGTTCATGGACTTCCCCGACGAAGCGGACGCCCTTGCGCGGAATGGTGCGGATCAGGCGCTGCGCCTCGCCGCTGTCGCCGATCGCGCTCCGCGCGGCGCTGATGCGGCTCGCCAGCGTCGCCTCGGAGACGATGCGGCCGCCCCACACCTCGGCGAGGATGTCGTCGCGGCTGACGACGCGGTCGCGCGTCCTGATCAGGAACGCGAGCAGGTCGAACACCTGCGGTTCCATCGCAACCAGGTCGTCGCCGCGGCGCAGCTCGCGGCGGCCGGGATCGAGCACGAAATCGTCGAAGCAATACACCACATGCACCGCCCTGGCCGCCGCGGCAGCCGGTTTCACCCTCGCGTCACGCGATCCGCAAAATCAAGCCGGCCTCAAGGAAAAATCAATGCCTCCTCCAAGCGCCGCGCGGATGCATGGCGCACAAGGGCCGCACATCGGAACCAGGAGCCTCCGCCATGCCGACCGTTCTTTACCCCGACCGCCGCCGTTTCCTCACCCTTGCCGGAACCGCCGTTGCGACCTTTCAACTCGGCTCCAGCGCTGGGCAGGCGCAAAGCTTCAAGGCGGCGACGAAGTTGCCGGCGATCCGGCCGGGGGCGGGGACGTCGCTCGGACCGATCAAGCAGGTCACGGCCGGCGAGATCAGCATCGGCTATGCCGAGACAGGTCCGGCCGACGGTCCCGTCGTCATCCTGCTGCACGGCTGGCCGTACGACATCCACAGCTTCGCCGACGTCGCGCCGGCACTGGCCGCGTCCGGCCATCGCGTCATCATTCCGCATCTGCGCGGCTACGGCACGACGCGGCTGCTGTCGCCGACCGCGTTGCGCAGCGGCCAGCCGGTCGCCGTCGCCGCCGACATCGTCGCGCTGATGGACGCGCTCGCGATCAGGACCGCGACCCTCGCCGGCTATGACTGGGGCGCGCGCACCGCCAACATCATCGCGGCGCTGTGGCCGGAGCAGTGCAGGGCGATGGTCTCGGTCAGCGGCTATCTGATCGGCAGCCAGCAGGCCGGCCGCATGCCGTTGCCGCCGGCCGCCGAGCTGCAATGGTGGTACCAGTTCTACTTCGCGACCGAGCGCGGACGCGAGGGCTACGACAAGAACCGGCGCGACTTCGCCAGGCTGATCTGGCAGACGGCCTCGCCGAAATGGGCGTTCGACGACGCCACCTTCGCGCGCAGCGCCGCCGCATTCGACAATCCCGATCACGTCGACATCGTCGTGCACAACTATCGCTGGCGGCTCGGCCTCGCGCAGGGCGAGGCGAAATATGATGCGCTGGAGGCGAAGCTCGCGACCTTTCCTGACATCACAGTGCCCACCATCACGATGGAGGGCGATGCCAACGGCGCGCCGCATCCGGCGCCCGAAGCCTATGCCAGGAAGTTCACCGGCCGCTACGAGCACCGGCTGATCACCGGCGGCATCGGCCACAACTTGCCGCAAGAGGCGCCGCAGGCGTTTGCGCAGGCGGTGCTCGACGTGACGGCGAGCGCGTAGCGCCGACGATCTCAGGCGGGAGCGCGTTGCTTCCCTTGACGTTGCAGCCACGTCTCCCGCCGCACGATCCATTGCTCGGAGCGGGTCTCGCCATTGTGGTGCGCGACCTCGATGAAGCCGACGAACTCGGCGCCCGTCTTCTGCTTGACTCGCCGTGACGCGACATTGGTCGCGACGTTGCAGACGGTGAACTGATCGAGGCCGAGCGGACCGAAGGCGAAGTCGTTCACGGCGGCGATCGCCTCGCTCATCAGTCCCCGATTCCAATAGGGCTCGGCGAGCCAGAAGCCGCGATGGCCCTTCACCGACTTCATGCGCGGCCGGAAGTGAATGTTGCCGATGGCCTCGCCGTCACTGTCGCGCAGCACCAGCACCCATTGATAGAGCTCCTCGCCGGCTGCGATCCTGTCGAGCTGCAGCCTGACGAAGGTCTCGGCGCCGTCGGGAGGATAGGGCCACGGCACGACGGCCGCGAGGTTGCGGATCACGTTCCAGTTGTCGAACTGACGCTGGATCGCCGGCGCATCGGCGAGGGCCAGCGGCCGCAGGATCAGACGGGCGGTATGCAACGTGGGCGTGAGCATGACGCCATGCTGTCGTTTACCAAGCTCGTTTGCAAGCCGGGGTTGCTACGCCGTCTAACTCGCATGTCATTGATAATTCGCATCGCGCTCCGCCATTAAGGTTGCCAGGAACTTTCACGCCCGGACTGGAGCCCGATACTTCCACAACGTTGCATTGCAGTGCATGAATCGAGCACACGCAACCTGCGCGAATGCAGCGCGCGTACAACCGTCGCAGGAAACTGCGCCGGCTCGGGCTCAGGGTTGCGCCCGAACGTCAACCATTCGCTTGCCGCGAGATCATCACGCAGATCTTGGGCTGGCGCGATTCGGGGTGTCGTGGACATGAAGCGCAAAGCGGCGGATCGTCAGTTACGTCGTCTGCGGGCGGAGCAGAGCTTCGATCCGCGCACATGGCGCGATCGGCAGCTCGGCCGGGCCGTGCCGTTCTACGGCTCGCAGCTGTTCCAGCTCGGCTGCCCGCCGCTGGCGTCGTTCATCGCCGCGTTCCTCGGCTGCCTGATGACCCTGCATCTGAGTGCAGCCGGGCTGTCGCCGCTGATTGCCTCGGCGGCGGCGGCTTTGCTGCTGTGCGCCTCGCTGATCCTGACACGGACCGCGGATCTGGTGCCGAGCACGTTCTTCTCGTCGGCCTATGGCGGCAGCTTCGTCGGCATGACTCCCGTGGCGCTGTTGAACGCCAGCGTCATTCGCGCCGGCCTGCCGCTCGACGCTGCCTTCGTTCTGCTCTCGCTGTTCTGTGGACTGATGTTCTGTCTGGGCTGCGCGCTCGACATGTGGCTGCGCGGCGGGCTCGCGCGCGGTTATGGCGGACGACTGGGCGCGCTGGCGGCGGTCGCTTCGTTCCTGTTCGTCGGTCTGGCGCCGCTGCTCGGCGCCGAGGGCGAGCTGTTTCCGATCGCGCGCCGCGGCGCCCTGGAGCAGGGGCTCGGCGGCATCGCGCTCACCTTCGCGTTGTGCTCGGTCGGCATGCTGGCGACGATGGCCGCCTTGCGCTGGGCGCCCGTGGCAGGGTCGCGCCGCGCGGTGCGCATCTTCGTTGCGGCGACCGTGGCCTTTGCCGGCCTCGTGGTGCTGCAGCTCCTGCCCAGCGACGCCCCCGATCTCGACGCCTATTCTGCCGGTTGCTTCGTCGGCATGTCGTCGTCGCGGCGGCTGCGCAGCCTGCTGCAGGCGATGGCCGCGGCGGTGCTGCTGACGGCTCTGCTGATCCTCACCGGTCCCATCCTGCCGAGCGTCGGCGGCAGCCTCGGATACATCGCCTTCGTCTCGGTCATCTTCGTGGATGCTGCGGTCCGGCTGTTCGTCGAGGCAGGGGAATCGCCGTGGCAGACCGCCCTCGCCTGGACGCGGGGGCTCGTCGCCACACTCGCTATCTTCGCGGTGCTGCTCTCCAGCGAGCTGATGTTTCAGCGGCCGGTGGCGGAGCCCAACGGTCCGTTCGTGAACGCGGACGGGGCCGCTGCGCCGGCGCGGACCACGATGCCCTCACGTGACGAGGATCGGCGCGACGGCATGGTGCCCGGCGAGCCGGCCTCGGCCGCTGCCACAGCGCCGGATCTGCCGCTTCAGATCCTGGATCCGCAGGGCGCCAATCCGCTCGCCGCGCGGCGCCCGAGTGAGCCGGCCCAGCAGTCCGCGTCGCCGGCCTCCGCAGGGCCGTCCCGGCGGATCGCTCGCGACGGTCAGGCCGTGGGCGTCCTAGCTGCGCCGCCGAAGCGCCACCAGACGCGGGTGGTGCCGCACGCGACGGCGCGACCGCGCATCGTGGCCCGCCATGAGGTGCAGCCCGCGCCGGAGTGGCGGCCGGACCCGTCGACGTTGGCGGGCCCCTGACGGGCCGCGAGCATTTTTGCGGCCATAACCCGACTCGGCCATACCTCCGCACGCGTTTTGCCATGTTTTCACTGCATCGTGCACACAGCGGTGCTTAGCGGATGATGCAGGCCCCGTCCGGCTCTTGTCTTCTGCTCGTACGTCAGGACGCAAACGACGTGGGATCTTTCGCCCGCATCGCGGCTGTCGTTCGGCGTCGGGAGGAGGTGAGGGCCGAGCCGATCCACATTTGGGGGTGGTTCGTAGATGCAGCAGGCGTTTGATTGCGCGCCATACCGGACGGGCCTGCCGGTCCTGTTCCAGCCGCGCCCTCAGCGGCGGCGTTCTGATCTCCCTGTTGCGCTTGTCGTGGCCTTCGCCGGCGCCTTTCTCGGTTGTCTCGCCACGCTGCATCTGAGCGCGCTGGGCCTGTCGCCCGCGCTCGCCTCGGCGGCGGTGACGGTCGTGCTGTGCGCAGGCCTGGTCGTCGCGTCTCCGGACAACCTCGCCGCGACCACGTTTTCGTCCTCGGTCTACGGCGGCAGCTTCAGCGGCATGACGCCGATCGGACAGCTCAGCGAAAGCGTCGCTCGTACGGGATTGCCACAGGAGGCATCGCTTTATCTGCTGTCGATATCCTGTGGCCTGCTGTTCTGCATCTTCACTGCGATCGAAACCCGGCGGCGCGTCGTGCTGTTGCAGGGCTATGGTGGTCGGCTCGGCGTGTTGGCTGCGATCGGATCGCTGCTGTTCGTCACGCTTGGGCCGTGGCTCGCCGGACAAGGCGGATCGCTCCGTCTGGGGCATCTGAATCAATTCGATCAGGAGCTCGGTGGCTCGCTCGCGATACTTGCCGCCTGTCTCGCCGGAACGTTCCTGACCATGGTCATGCAACGGCTTCCGCAGGTTGCCGACGCGGGGCGGGCAGCCCGCACCTTCGTCTCGGCCACCCTGGCGTTTGCCGGAATGGCGACCATGCAGGCGGTGTGGCCCAACGAACGCTGTCTCGTGGATGCCTATTATGCAGGATGTTTTCTCGGGATGTCTTCGCCGCAGCGGCTGTCCGGGCGACTGCAGCCGGTCGTGGCCGCGCTGGCCCTCACGGTGGTTCTGGTCCAGGCTTCGACGGTCCTGCCTCTGGTCGGCGGCAGTCTCGGTCTTGCAGCCTTCATTGCAGCGGCCGGCGTCGACGTGGTTTGGCGGACGGGTTGCGCGATGTCTGTCCCCCCATCCGCTAAGGTCGTGCTCGGCCGAAGCATGGCCGTCGCCTTGACGGCGGCGGGGTTTCTGTTGCCGAGCCATGTTTTTCACGGACTGGCCGACGAGACGACGGGCGTTATCCTGTACGAGCCGGCCCCGGCCGTCACGCCCGCTGCTGCGGTCCTGCCTGAAGGGCAGATCGTCGACGCGGCTCCGCCGGACGCAGATTCTCTGGCGCCGGTCGGGCCAGCCGCGGACCTCGATTTGGCGCCCGTCGCCGTCGCGAAGGCCGAGGTCGTTCGGACTGACGCCGTGCCCCTCGCAGTCGCGGCTCCCGAAGTCGGCGAGGTCCCGGCACCGCCGGTCCGGGCCGAACCGTCTCGGACACGGCGTACGAGTCGCACCGTTGCAGGTTTTTCGCCGCCGCCTCAGGCGGATTCGGGCCCCTGGGGCATCGTCCGCGTCGGCGATCCCGGGCGGACCGGAGCTGCCGATGCCCGTCCGGTTCGCGCGAAACCCGCCGCTGTCCGTGCCGTCGTCCCAACATCGGCGACGCCGCGCCCGGCGACGCGCGCCCAGCGTCAGAGCGCGCTGAAGAAGCCGGCGCGGGCGGCCGCGACAGTCGCCCCCGAATGAGGCATTCCTGAATTTGGCGTCAGCCGAACTTGCGCCGCGCGTCGAGCGCGAGCCCGATGCCGACGCTGCCGAGCAGGTCGGTCTCGGCGATGCGCGCCGCCGGAAACAGCGCCAGGATCGCCTGACGCAGCGCCGGCACCATGCTCGAGCCGCCGGTGAGGAAGATCGTGTTGATGGCAGCGGCCTCGACGCCGGCATCGTCGAGCAGCTTCGTCACCGTGCTGACGACGCGCTCGACAGAATCGGCGATGGCGCGGTCGAAATCCCTGCGCGTGAACTTGATGCGCGCCCAGTCGTCCTTCTCCGACAGCACCGAGGTCAGCGACTTCGCCGCGGTCAGCGCGATCTTGGCCTGCTCGACGCCGATCGCGAGCGTATGGCCGCGATGCTCCTCCACCACCTTGATGAAGCGGTCGACCAGATCGCGCCGCTCGGCCTCGTAGCGGATCTGGCGCAGCTCGCCGATCACGCCCTTCTTGTAGAGCTGATTGATGCGGTGCCAGGTGGCGAGCTCGTGATAATACAGCGTCGGCAGGTTGCGCTTGCCGTCGGCGGTCAGGCTGCCATAGCCGAGATGCGGCATCACGCTCTTGAGGCTGAGCAGCCGGTCGAAATCGGTGCCGCCGATATGAATGCCGCCATTGGCGAGGATGTCGTCCTCGCGATGCGCCTTGCTGCGCCGCTCGGGCGAGACGCGCACGATCGAGAAGTCCGAGGTGCCGCCGCCGATGTCGACGATCAGCACCAGCTCCTCGCGGGCGACCTGCTGCTCGTAGTCGAGCGCGGCGGCGATCGGCTCGTATTGGAACGCGATGTGCTTGAAACCCTGGTCGCGCGCGATGCCCTCCAGCGCGCCCTGCGCCTCCGCGTCGGCCGCATCATCCTTGTCGACGAAGCGGACGGGACGGCCGAGCACGACCTGATTGATCTCCCTGCCGAGCCGCGTCTCGATCTGCGTCTTCAGATGCGCGAAGAAGAAGCCGAGGATGCCGGCAAACGGCACCGCCTTCTGCCGAATATAGGTCTTCTCGTGAATCAGCGCGGTGCCGAGGATGCTCTTCAGCGCGCGCATGAAGCGGCCGTCGTGGCCGGTCAGATAGCGCTCGATCGCGCTGCGCCCGAACTGGGTGCCGTGATCCTCGAAATCGAAGAACATCGCACTCGGCAAGGTCCGCTGCTCGCCCTCCAGGGGGATGAGCTCTGCGGAGGCGGAATTGCTGAGGCCGACCGTGGTGTTCGAAGTGCCGAAGTCGATGCCACAATGGGCCGCTGCCGCCATGCTTGTCTCGTTTCCGTCCGGGGGGGGGGGCGGACCGCTTAGCCGTTCGGCGGCGCGATGTCATCCGCCAATGTGCGGAGCGGTGCGCATGGCAGTCGTCTGGCGGAGAGATGACTGTGCGTCCTGCCTGTCGAAGGTGCAGCCGGGGGCGCTGACGCCCCCGCTGTCCGGTGATCATCCCGCCGGCCTGAACGCCGGTCCCTCGAAGCGCAGCCCGGCTGCGCCGCGTTCAACGCGGTCATGCGCCGCGTGGATGAGGCGCTCCTCGCCGGCGTCGGCCAGGCGGGCGCGGCCGTCCAGCAATGCGGCGAGACGCGCGAGCGCCAGCGCCTTGTTGCGATGCTGGGAGCGGCCGTCGCGTGCGATCGCGACCAGCCCCGTCGGCACGTGAACTGCGCGCACCGCGCTCTCGGTCTTGTTCTGGTGCTGACCGCCGGGCCCGCCGGCGCGAAAGCTCTCGAACCGGGCGTCGGTGGCCGCCAACGCCGCCACCTGCTCCGACAGGGGCAGATCGACGATGCCGACGAACCAGTTCTTGCGGCCGTGATGCGGCCGCAGCGGACTGCGGCACACCCAGAGCAGCGAGCCCTGCGTCCAGCGCCGCGCGAGGTCGGCCGCCGTCGGCCCGTCCAGCACGACGATCGCGCTGGCCGGCCCATGCCGGTCGGTCTGCTCTCGCGCGATCGCGCATTCGCAGTCCGCCGCCTCGGCCTCGTCGGCGAGCCGCCGCAGCGCATGCGCGACCGCGAGCCGGCATTCGGCCGGACCGCGTCCCGCCGTGAGGAGCAGCCGTCTCATCGGCGGTCCTCCCTGCGCGGCCGCTGGACGGCGATCTTCTTCACCGTCACCAGCGGGCGGAAGCTGGCGACGACGCGCGCCAGCCCGAATGCTTCGAGATCGGCGATCACGCCGGCGATCGGCTTGTAGGCCTCCGGCGCCTCCTCGGCGAGCAGCGCGCGGTCCTCGCAGATCACGCGGCCGCCGAACGGATTGCGCGCGAGACGCTCGCGATCCGATCGCGTGGCGCCGACACGGCCGATCATCGAGCTCCGGTCGAACTTGCGACCGGCGCCATGCGCGATCGACCACAACGCCTCCTTTGGCGCTGACGCGAGCGGCGCGACCAGATAGGACAGCGCGCCGCGCGAGCCCGGCACGACGACGAGACCCTGGTCGGACGGCGCAGCCCCCTTTCGGTGCAACACGCCGTCTGTGCGATGCTCGATGCAATTGTGCGAGCACGCACGGACCGGATCGGCCTCACCGCGCAAGGCCGTCGCGGCCCGCTGCGCGATCACCTGCCGGTTCAGCGACGCCCAGCGCAGCGCGTGATCATGCGCTGCCAGATAGGCGTGGCCAGCCTCACTGTCCGGCGCGAGCGGATTGAGACCCTCCGCAACGTGCCGTTCGAGCAGCGCGTGGCCAAGGCCGCGCGAGCCCGAATGCACCAGCAGATGAGCGCGGTCGCGATCGATACCGCAGGACGGATCGAACACCTCCTCGACCGCCTGCAGCTCACAGAAGTGATTGCCGCCACCAATCGTGCCGAGCGACGCATCGAAGTCGGACGGCGCAAGCTGATGAGCTGCGAGCTCGCCCACGATGTCGCCGTCATAGGGGGTGGCGACGTCGCGCAGCCGGTCGGCCGCCTTGTCGACGCGAATCCGGCGCGAAGCGAGGTCGAGCGCGAACAGCGCCATGCCGCAGCCCGCATCGGAGCCGACGAAGGCCGGGTGGATATGGTCGGCGAGGATGGCGCAGCCGACGGGACCGAACTTGCCGGGATGCAGATCCGGCATGCCGGCGACAGCACGCACGCCACAGATGTCAGCCACCGTTTCGAGCTGGCGCGCAGCGGCGCCCTCGATCCAGGAGCTGGACGAGTAGAAGCCGTGGACCGGCGCACGGCCGTCCACGCGATGGGAATTGCCCATGTAAATACCTTGGAGAAAGACAGGGAGAACTGGTCAGGGACGATCAGCGCGCGCGGACGCACGCATGCCAGACCAAGCCTCGCCTCACGCGAGGATCAGTCCTGGCGGCTCCTGGCGGAGCAACGGATGATCGCAGTCATCGTCTCTCTCCTGTGCGGCGGAGCCGAATGCTCGACGCCGGAGCGCGTAGTAATCACATCCCGATCATATTGGCAATGTGCATCATTCAACCGATGTCCCGCTGTGACGTACAGGACACGGATGCCCCGTCGTTTTCGAGCAGCTCGCTTTCTCTCCGTCATTGCGAGGAGCGCAGCGACGAAGCAATCCAGGGCCCCACGCACCACACTGGATTCTTCGCTGCGCTCGCACAGAATGGGTGGCATCGAAGATGGACAACGGCGCATCTGCCCGCAGCCGGCAGATCCAGGCACGTGCATCCTCGCGATCAGAACAGCGCGAGGAAATCGCCGAGGAAATAGATGATGGCCACCACGATCAGCGCGCCCATCAGCAAGAAGGAAAGCTGCACGGCGATCGCGCAGCCGCCCAGGGTCGTCGCCATCGCCGCGACGTGCCGCTCCTCGCGACGCAACTGACCCACGACGCCGAGAATGATCGCAAGCAACCCGAGCGAGACCGCGGCCACCGGCAATTGCTGGTGCAGGAGGTCGGTCCAAGACGTCTCGCGCACCGGCGCCTGGTAGTCGACGCCCTTGATGCGCGCCATCAGGCGCTCCCTCACGCGATGTCCGACATCGACGATGACCTTGTCGATCGGCGGCGGCGGATCGATCACCGGCAGCACCCAATGCGGCAGAACCGCCGCGACCAGAGCAACAAGCCCGATCACGCAACCGATGATGCCCAGCCGGCGTGACTGAACGATCGTGTCTGTCATGGCTCAAAATCTCCGATGCGGGCGTGCTGCGTCTGCTTCGGTCGCGGCGGAAGGATTGCGAAACGTTATTCTCGTCATCGTCACCGCGGAAAGGACCGAACCCTGCAAGCCTGAACGCCGGATCATGCGTCGGCCGCCGGAGCTCTCCGGTTCAATCCCTCCGATCCGCCCAAGCTCATAGCAAGCGCGTCCCAAGCTGCTGCGCCTCCCAGCCTTCGAGAAATTCCCGCTGCTGCGTGACCCAGCGGACATTCTCGCTACCCCATTCGCGCGAATGGCTGGCCTGCTCGCCCATCAGCCAGAAGTGCCTGACGATCACGAAGGCATGCGCGGCCTCGAAATCAGCGGTCGAGATCGGGCGGACCGAGCGGTAGCCGTCGACGAAGGCGTGCCACGCCGCATGAAAGCGCCGGCCGAACGACAGCTTGGCCCACAGGAACACGGCCATGTCATAGGCCAGATAGCCGGGGCCGCCGTCGTCGAAGTCGAAGAACACGGCCTCGCCGCCAGCGCCGATGCGCGCATTGAAGCCGTGGCAGTCGCCGTGACAATGCGTCCATGTCAGGCCCTCCATCGCCTCGATCCGTGCGGCGGTTCGCTCCGCGATGTCCTGGAGAAAGCCGCCATCATCGGCATCGATCAGACTGCAGAGCTGTTGAACGCGCGCGAGCGGCCGGTGCAGCAGATGGTCGAGGTCCAGAAGATAGAGCGGCGCTTCGGGCCGATAGGACATCGCCGCCGCGTGCACTCGGGCAAGCGTCACGCCGTTGCGCGCGCGTCGCTCTGCGATGCGACCTCCGGGGTCCGTCCCTCGATGGCGTGAAACAGCACGCCTTCGCGGCGGCCTTCCGCCGCCTCGCCGCGTACGAACAGCGCGCCGTCGCGCGCCGGAACCGCCGCGGCCACCGGCACGCCGCAGCGCGCGAGATGTGCGAGGAAGTCGGTCTCGGTGCGGACATCGGCCGGGCCGCGGGCGCGGTGATGCGACAGACGGAAGACGTAGCGTGCGCCCGTTGCGGATGTAATCAGATAGACGTCGTTGAAGCCGCGGTTCATCAGGCGGCACGCGAGCGGCTCTGATAGCGCGTAGTGTGTTGCCACGAAGCGGCCCACGCTCTCGGCGCCGGTCGTGGTGTAGATCGGCTCGAAGTCGGGCACGTCGCGTGTTCCGGATTGTGGAGACGATGGCATCCTAAGCTGCTGCCGTCCGCGGTGAAAGGCGGGACGGGCACGAGCAATCCATCGCATTGGCGTAGGCAGGTTGTACCGGGCTGGCCGTCGGGCAAATCGATCGAGGTGGCGAGCGCAATCTGCCGCTGATGTCCAGCCCGCCTGCGAAAAATAATCTTGTTTCGCTTTTCCGGAAATCATGCTTATCTCCCGCGCATCCCGCCTCATGCAGAGAGGGGCGTACGCGTCGTCACGATACGCGGGGGCGGGGAGTGGTGGCCGTCGCGAGGTCGGGCGCGTTCGCGCGCAAGACGACTGATGTCGTGGCGGACGGTCAAGCCGTGTGGTCCTGGCGCCCCGAAGCTGGCGCCAAGCTTGCGATCACGTTCGTGCGTGGTTGCGAGCGACGGGGGCAAACAAGCCGGTCCCCGGGGAGAGCGCGGAGCAGCCGTGAAAACCATCGCGCAGGGAAGGCCGGGTCGCTCTCGGCTGAACCTGTGGTTCCTGCCCCGTGCATTTTCTCCGCACGGGGGCCACGGGCCTCGGCCGAGGCTCGGTCTTCCCTGCGCCCTCTCGTTTCGAGAGGAGTTCGATCAGTACGGCTCGGGCGGATTGCGCCGCGGGAGCGCGGACGCGTGTCTTGGCAGACGCATGTGCACGAACGCTATTTGGCGCCGGTGCGTCAGCGACGCGCCTTGTCCTGACGGGCGGCCGAATGCCGCAGCCCAGAGAGTCTCGCGCGTGTCCCGGTTGACCGAGATCAAGAGCGCTCGCGCTTGCTCCCTTAAGCCCCTACAACTCTGTTATTCGTTGTGATCAAGAATGGACGTCGTGGTGCCGCAAGATCCAATCGTGCCTCCATCTGGCTTGCGGCGGCGGCTCGGACTGCCGCTGCTGGTCCTCTATGGCACGGGCGTAACCGTCGGAGCCGGCATCTACGTCCTGATCGGCGCGGTCGCCGGTCATGCAGGAGTCCATTCCTCCTGGGCCTTTGCGCTGGCGGCGTTCGTGATGGCGTTCACCGCCGCCTCCTATGCCGAGCTTGCGACCCGCTATCCCGTGAGCGCCGGCGAAGCCGCCTATGCCCGCGCGGCATTCAAGTCGCGGCTGTTGTCGACGGCGGTCGGCTCGCTGCGGCTCGCCACCGGCATCATTGCGGCGGCCGCGGTGACGCTCGGCGGCGCCGGCTACATCCGGCAACTGATCGATCTGCCGACGCCGTTGATCGCGATGGCAATCGTGGTCGCGCTCGGCATGGTCGCGTCCTGGGGCATTCTCGAATCGGTGATGCTCGCCGGACTGCTGACCTTGATCGAGACCGGCGGACTGGTGTGGATCGTCGTTTCGGCCGTTCACTCCGGCGTCGCGTTCGGCCCTGCCTTGCTGACGCCGCCGCCGCTCGATCTCGGCGTTCTCTCAGGCATCACGTTCGCCGGCCTGCTCGCGTTCTTCGCCTTCGTTGGCTTCGAGGACCTCGCCAACGTCGTGGAAGAGGCCAAGAGCCCGCAGCGAAGCATTCCGTGGGCGATGGCGCTCACGCTGCTGATCACCACGGTGCTTTATGTGCTGATTGCAGCGATTGCGGTGACCGCCGTGCCGCCGGAGACGCTGTCGGCCTCTTCCGCGCCGCTCAGCGTGGTGTTCAATGCCGTAGCGGGCATCAGTCCGGCCACCTTCAATGCGATCGCGATCGTGTCCACGCTCAACACCATTCTCGCCCAGATGACGATGACGGCCCGCGTCGTCTATGGCATGGCGGGGCAGGGCGACCTGCCGCGCATCGCCGGCCGCGTCGATCCGCGCACCGGAACGCCGCTGATCGCAACCGGCCTCGTCATGCTGGCGGTCGCGATTCTCGCGCTGGCCTTCCCGCTGGAGCGGCTGGCGGAAGGCACCTCGCTCGCGACGCTGACGATCTTTGCGATCGTCAACCTGTGCCTGCTCCGTATTCGCATCCGGCGCATTGGATCGGATGCCGCCCATGTGCGGGTGCCGCTATGGGTCCCTGCGCTCGGTCTCATCACGTGTATGCTGATGATCGTCAGCGCGTTCGTCGCGCCTTGAGCGTACCGATGGGAACCCTCGTGCCGAAGTATCGCGTTTCCCGATGTCCCCCGGCGCTGGCCTGGCGGTGTGATGCAGGACCGTGTCGATGCCGGATCTCATGAGCCTCAGTCCCGCGATCATCGCGATCGTCGTTGCGCTCGGCATCGGACTGCTGATCGGCCTCGAGCGCGAGCGCCGCAAGGGCGAGGGGCCCGGGCGCTCGCCCGCGGGCTTGCGGACCTTTGCCGTCGCCTCGCTGGCCGGCGCGGTGAGCATGCTGATCGGCGGCAAGCTGCTGCTGGCCATCGTCACCGCTGGAATCATGGTCCTCACGGCGATCGCCTATTGGCGTTCGCGCAGCGACGATCCGGGACTGACCTCGGAGGCGGCGCTGATCCTGACCGTCCTGCTCGGCGGCCTCGCCACCGAGCAACCTGCTCTGGCGGCGGGCGTCGCCGTCGTGCTGGCGGTGCTGCTGGCGGCCCGGCCGGTGCTGCACGACTTCGTCCGTTCGGTGCTCAGCGAGAGCGAGCTCAAGGACGGCCTGATCTTTGCCGCGGCCACGCTGGTCGTGCTGCCCCTGCTCCCGGATCAGCCGATCGGTCCGTACGGCGCGCTCAATCTGCGCGGCATCTGGACGCTCGTCGTCCTGATGATGGCGATCGGTGCCGCCGGACATGTCTCGATGCGTCTGCTCGGCGCACGCGGCGGGCTCGCCGTATCCGGCTTCGCCTCGGGCTTCGTCTCCAGCACGGCCACGATCGGCGCGATGGGCGCGCGGGCGCGCAAGGCGCCGGAGCTTGGCGGCGCCGCGGCGGCGGGCGCGACATTGTCGACCGTCGCGACCATCGCTCAGCTCGCCGCGGTGCTGGCCGTCACCAGCCTGCCGGCGCTGCAGGCGCTGCTGGTTCCGCTGCTATGCGCCGGCGCGGCGGCGGCGATCTACGGTGCGATCTTCACGATCGTCGGGTTGCGGCAGAGCGGCTCCGCCGATCTGCCGCCCGGACACGCCTTCAGCCTGCCGGGCGCGCTGTTGCTGGCGCTGACGATCTCAGCGGTGCTGGTGCTGTCGGCCGCGTTGCGCGAGGCGTTCGGCGAAGCCGGCCTGGTGGCGAGCGCCGCCGTCGCCGGTCTCGTCGATACCCATGCGCCGGCGGCGGCCGCGGCTGCGCTCGCCGCATCGGGCAAGATCGGCGCGGCCGATGCCGTGGCTCCGGTGCTCGCGGCGCTGTCGGCGAACACGATCAGCAAGATCGTGGTGGCGTGGACCAGCGGCGGGTCGTCCTTTGCCCTGCGCCTCGTTCCCGGACTCGTCCTCGTCATCGCCGCCGCGTGGGCCGGCGCCTTCGGACCGAGCCTTGTCCATGGTCTTGCCGATGTGCTGGTCCATCCGTGAGCGCGACGTCCGCGCCGCACCTACGCGCTTCGCGGCAAGCGCTCGATCGCGGCAGCAGCACCGCTGCGATGCTGGACGAGCCACGCGATGGCGTCGTCCTCCTTCATCGGCTTGCCATACAGCCAGCCCTGTCCATAGGAGCAGCCGAGCATGCGAAGGCACTCGGCATCCGCCTCGCTCTCGACGCCCTCGGCGATCATGCGGTGGCCGAGCGGCAGCGCCACCGCGGTGATGGCGGCGACGAGCTGCTGATCCCGTCGGTTGCTGGCGATGCCGTGGATGAAGGAGCGGTCGACCTTGATGGTGTCGATCTCGACCGCCATCAGGTTGGCAATCGAGGAATGGCCGACGCCGAAATCGTCGATCGCAAGACCAAAGCCGTATTGGTCGATCAGCTTCAATTCGTCGGCGCAGCGCTTGGGGTCGAACATCGCCTCTTCGGTCACCTCGATCTCGATCCGGTGGGGATCGACGCCGTAGCGCTCGGAGACGGTCTTGAGGGTCTGCGCCGGCGAGTGAAGCGGGAATTCCCGCGGCGAGACGTTGATCGATACCCGGATGCCGTGCGCCTTCTTGCGGTCGAGCGCGCGCAGGAACGCGCAGACGCGCTCGCCCACGAACTCCGTGAGCTGGCCGGACAGGCGCAATCGGATCGCCGCGGACACGATGTCCGGCGGCGGGATCAGTCCGGCGCTCGGGTGCTTCCAGCGCAGCAGCGCCTCGAAGCCGATGACCTCCTGCGTGGCCATCGCGACCTGGGGCTGGAATTCGACGTGCAGCTCGCGGCGGGCCAGCGCGGCGGGGAGCTCCGCATCGAGCCGGCGCTGCAGCGTCAGCTCGGACTGCATCTTGGCGTCGAACACGCGCATGCAGCCGCGACCGTCGTCCTTGGCGCGATACAGCGCGACGTCGGCGCGGGCGGAGAGCTCTTCCAGATCGATCGAGCCTTCCGCATGCGCCGCGATGCCGATCGAGCAGCTGACGGGCAGCACCTGGCCCGCGATCGCGAGCGGCTGCGTGAGGGCGGCCATCAGCCATTCGGCGAGTGCGACGGATCGGCTTGCGACATCGTCACCCTGCATGACGACCACGAACTCGTCGCCGCCCAGGCGAACCGGCAGATCGTCGGCGTGGCAGGCGGATTGCAGCAGCGTGGCCACTGCCTGGATGACCCGGTCGCCGGCGTCGTGGCCGCGCGTATCGTTGATGGTCTTGAAGTTGTCGACGTCGATCAGGAGGAATGCGACCCCGCGTCCGGAACGGCAGGCCGCGGCGGCCACAGTGCGGAAGTGACTGCGATTGGCGAGCCCGGTGAGCGAGTCCGTGCGAACCAGACGCTCCAGGGCGTGGTTGGCCTCGGCGACGGATTCCGCCAGCACCGTCGCCTCGATGGCGGTATTCTGGCTCGCAATGAAGTTGCGCTCGCCGAGCCGCGATGCGCGGAACAGCATGAAGGTCAGGAATGCGACGTCGACCGCAACGATGTAGTCGACATCGCTGCCCGAGATCAGCATCCGCAACACGGTCGAGCCCATCAGCGGCGCGCCGAAGGCGATCGCCATCGGCGAATAAGCAAGACTCTGGATGATGGCGCCGGTGGTGGTGCCGGCCATGATGAAGACGACGTCGTTGACGTTGTGCGCGCGGGAGAAGGCCGGCAGCGCGAGCGGGACGATCGCCCACAGCACTCCGCTGGCGAAAGCCATGATGGTGAGATTGCGCAGCACGCGCCGTGGATCGCGCTCGATCCGTCCGGAAGACTTCAGGTACGACACCCATCCAGCGCGGAGCGCCGCGAAGGTGATGGCGGCTGCCAGCCACCAGAAGATGAGCGTGCCCCCCTCTCTGAGATACAGCAACAGCGCCAGCGACGTTGCGATCGCCACATTGGCGAACAGCGTCAGGGAAATGTTCTGCAGCGAGCTCGCTGCCTGGGCTTTCGCGAGCGCCGCCGCTTTGCACTCGGTGATTGCGGTCTGCATGCGCGGAACGGACGGCCCTGCTGAATCGGTGACGGAAGCGGGCAGCCATGGCGGCGCCCAACGCGGCGACGCAGGAGCATGCTGAACAGGGGCCTAAGGTGGGGTTAATCCAGCCCATTATACCGCCGGACGGCCGAGCCATTCGGCGAGCCGTCTGGCCGATCGAGCCGGTGGTCGTCGACGTCGGACATCGATCACCCCCAGCCGGCACGGCCGTGCGAGCGCGCTTCCGCCATTTCACAGAGGTCCAACGACGACGACAAAGCGCCGATCCGCTACGGATCGAGCTCGGTGTCCCAATAGAGATAGTCGAGCCAGCTGTCGTGCAGGTAGTTCGGCGGAAACAGCCGGCCGTTGCGATGGAGCTGGTGGACGGTCGGCGCGTAGGGCGCCTGCTTGGGGAACATCTTGGCCTGCTGCGGGGTCAGATTGCCCTTCTTCAGATTGCAGGGCGAGCAGGCGGCGACGACGTTTTCCCAGGTGGTCTGGCCACCTTTACTGCGGGGAATGACGTGGTCGAAGGTCAGGTCGTCGCCGGAGTGGCAGTACTGGCAGGCGAAGCGGTCGCGGAGGAAGACGTTGAAGCGGGTGAAGGCCGGATGCGTCGTCGGCTTTACGAAGGATTTCAGCGAAACCACGCTGGGCAGCTGGATCTCGAAGGAGGGACTTCGGATCGCTCTGTCGTAGTACTCGACAATGTTGACGCGATCGAGGAACACCGCCTTGATCGCGTCTTGCCACGACCAGAGAGACAGTGGGTAATAACTCAGCGGCCGGAAGTCCGCGTTCAGCACCAACACCGGCCAACCGCCTTGCGAGACATGTGCGTTCAAGTAACGCTCCTGGCCTCCATAACGGCTGCGAAGCAGCATGCCCTCACATACTACATGCAGCGTGACGGGATTGTGAAGCCCCAAGAATGGCTTGACACGGCTTCTCCCGTCTTTCGAGGCGGCGCCCGAAAGGCGTCAAAACGGCGGCAGAGCGGTTTGCAGCTGCACTGCAAATCAGTCGCAGATCTGCGGTCGCCGCCCCAACTGGCTGGCGAGGCGTCGTCAGGCCTGGACACGCTCCAGCTTCTGCAGGCAGCGGTGGATGTTGACCTCGGCGGGCATCGGCCGGTCCGGGAAGCTTGTGCTCCAATTGGTGACGCCGACCTCGCCGACATAGATGTCGCCGCGGCTGTCGATCGCGAGGCCGTGCGGCGCCAGGAAACGGCCGGTTTCCAGGCCCGGGCCGTGCTCGCCGCCCAGCCGCGCCAGCCGCTGACCGCCAGCATCCGTGATGGTCAGGCGAGGGCCGAGATTGGGGACGTTGAGGTTGACCGGCATGCCCGGACCGAGCTCACCGATGATGAAGGTCCTGCGCCCCGCGCCGCAGGCGCACAGCGCGCAGGGCCGGTGCAGATTGTTCCACTGCGTCTCGTAGCGGCCGTCGCCGTCGAAGATCTGGATGCGGTGGTTCTCGCGATCGGCGACGTAGACGAAGCCATCGGCATCGGTCGCGATGTTGTGAACGATGTTGAACTGGCCGGGATCCGAGCCTGGCTCGCCCCAGCTGCGGATCAATCTGCCGTCGGGCGTGTATTTGTGGACCCGCGCATTGCCATAGCCATCGGAGACGTAGATCTCGCCCGAGGGCGACAGCGCCGTGTGGGTGCAGCGGTTGAACGGCTCGCCGCTCATGAATGGGGTCGGGTGCTCCGGCAGGCCGATGGTCAGCAGCAACCTGCCGTCAGGGGTGCACTTGCGCACCGTGTGGTCGCCATCGTCGGTGCAGTACAGATTGTCGTCGCTGTCGATCGACAGGCCGTGGGCGCGGCTGAACAGGCCCTCGCCCCAGCTCTTGATGAAATTGCCGTAGCGGTCGAACACGATCATCGGATGGGTGCCGCGGTTGAAGGCGTAGACGCGGTCCTTGCTATCCACGGCAACCGAGGCGACGTCGGTCAGCGCCCAGCCCTCGGGCAGCCTGGCCCAGTCCTTGACGACGCGATAGGTGAAATTGCCCGTTCCGAGAATGGACATCGCCTCGCCTCCCTGCCTCCGTGCAACCTCAGTCCTGGCAACGCTACACGGCTTTGGTCGCGGGTGAAAACCTGGTTACGTCGCCATCGTCAGCATGTGGCCCTGATGCGGCGGAATATGACCTTGCAAGGTGTCGAGATAGACGCGCTGCACGGCCTCCGGTCCGCGTCCTTCCGTGATCGTGAGCCAGCCGTCGAGCCGCGGAGCGAAGTCCCGCCACGCCGCGCCGAGCCGCGCCTCGATGCCGCCCGGTCCCCATTCCTTGGCGCGCTTCCTGATCTGGTCAGGCGCGAAGAACCAGGTGGGCCGGGCGCCGGAAAGCGTCTCGACATCATCGCTGCCGTCCTGATGCGTCAGGCCGATGCGGCCGGAATAGACCAGGTTGTCGCCGTAGTGTCGATGCAGCGCGGCGCGCAGACTGGCATTGCCGGCCATGTCGACGAACGCCGCGCGCGACGTCGCGTCGAGCATGTCGACCGCATCGTAGGTCACGACTTCGTCATAGCAGCCGAGCGAGCGGACGAAGGCTGCATTCGATGGCGAGGTCAGCCCGATCACGCGGATGCGCTTGCGCTGCGTATGCAAGAGGTGGGCGAGGCCGAACGCGGTCTTGCTCGAGGCCGAGGACAGGATGACGGTCGTTGCGCCGAAATGGGCCTGTTCGGCGAGAAAGTCATCGACCAGGAACGACAGCATGAACAGCGGGCGCAGCAGGGCCTGATAATCGCCTTGCCGTCCGGCAAAGGCGGGATCGTCGCCGACCCGCGCATAGGCGTTGTAGACCGGCGCGACGCCCTGCCGGTGCGCGGCCGCGTCGCGCAGGCCGCGCTTGCCGACATCGGCGGCCTCGATGACGAGATGCGTCGCCATCGGGAAGTAGCCGAACAGGCGCTCGCCTTTGGCGACGGCAGGATGGCGGGAGGCGATCACGTCGCCGAAGCCCCACACGGGAATGATGCCGAAGCCGTCGGGCGCAGGAAACAGTTGCCAATATTTCAACTGCTCGCCGAGCAGCGCGTAGGTGATGTTGTTGGCGGTGAAGGCGAAGCGGTCGACCTTCACCAGCAGCGCCTCGGCGGGAAGCGCGGCGCCATCGGGAAGCTCGGTGACGATCGTCTTGCACTGCTGCAGATCGCTGCGTGCGACGATGAAATCGGACGATTGCATGATGAAGACCCCGGCCATGCGATGATGTGCGTCGTGGTGCGATCCTGGCCGACATCGATGACCGTTTTGCAACCCCAACTTTGTTTGAAACGGCGTTCACCGGAGTTGTTAGTTCGCCGATGCGATGACGCCCTCGCGCTTCTTGACCTCGCGGTAATAGCTCCACCACAGGTGCGCCGCCGCGCCGCGCAGTGGGCGCCACGATTCGGCCAGCGGCATCATCTGCTTGGCCGTAGGCCGCGCCGCAAGGCCGAGCCCGACCTTGACCGCCTCCTGCACGGCGAGGTCGCCGGCCGGCCAGGCATCGCCATGGCCGAGGCAGAACAGCAGGTAGACGTCGGCGGTCCACGGTCCGATGCCGGGCAGGGTCGTCAAGGTGGCGTGGGCCGCATCGGCGTCCTCATTGGCGAGCACGTCGAGATTGAGCCGCCCGGCGCCAAGCTCGCGCGCGATGTGCTTCAGCGTCTTGATCTTGGCCGCAGAGAGACCGAGCCGTCCCAGCCGGTCGGCGCGGGCGCGGCGGATGGCGTCGGCATCGAACGGATCGAATGCCGCCTGCAGCCGGCCCCAGATCGCGGCCGCGCTGGCGGTCGACAGTTGCTGGCCGCAGACGATGTGCGCGATCCCGGCAAAGCCTGGCTCGCGCCGCCGCAGCGCCGGCATGCCGGCGGCGGCGAGGATCGGCGCCAGCCGCGCGTCCTGCTTCACCAGGTCGCGGATCGCATCCTCGAGGATGTCCTGGCTATCGAGGTGAAGGGTCATCTCAGTGCGACCTTTTCCATTGTCATGCGCGGGCTTGACCCGCGTATCCATCTCGGATCGAACGAGCCCGCGAAGAATGATCGTCGGACCACGCCAGCTCAAGTCCGGCAAGGACGAGATGACATGCCACCCGTTTTCCGATTCGCCCCCAGCCCGAACGGCTATCTGCATCTCGGCCACGCTTTTTCGGCGCTGTTGAACTTCCAATGCGCGCAGCAGAGCGGCGGCCGCTTGCTGCTGCGCATCGAGGACATCGACCCGACCCGCTGCCGCCCCGAGTTCGAGCAGGCGATCTATGAGGATCTCGCCTGGCTCGGCATCGCCTGGGAGCAGCCGGTGCGGCGGCAATCGGAGCACCTCGCCGAGTACCGCGCTGCGCTGGAGCGGCTGCAGGGCATGGGGCTGGTCTATCCGAGCTTCGAGAGCCGGGCCGAGGTCGCGCGGATGGTCGCGCAACGGGATGCAGAGGGGAGGTGGCCGCGCGATCCGGATGGCGCGCCGCTCTATCCGGGGACCGCGACCTCGCTCTCCGGAGCGCGCCGTGCGGCACTGATGGCCGGCGGCGCGCCCTATGCCTTGCGGCTCGACATGGCCGCCGCGGTCGCGCGCGCGGGCCGGGCGGCCTGGGACGAGCACGGCGCCGGGCCTTCGGGCGAGAGTGGCAGGGTCGAAGCAAGGCCGGAGGCCTGGGGGGATGTGATTCTGGCGCGCAAGGAGACGCCGACCAGCTATCACCTCTCCGTCGTGCTCGACGATGCCCTGCAGGGGGTGACGGAGGTGGTGCGTGGACAGGACCTGTTTCATGCCACGAGCGTCCACCGGCTGCTGCAGGTCCTGCTCGGCCTGCCGGCCCCGGCCTATCGGCATCACCAACTGATTCGCGACGCGCAGGGCCACAAGCTGTCCAAGTCCACCCAGGCGACGGGATTGCGCGCCTTGCGCGCGGAAGGCGTCTCGCCGACGGAAATCCGACACAGGATCGGCATGGTCTAGCCGTGTCCTGTCCGCAGCCCTGATATCTCCGAATGTTTCCGGCGGGGACAACCTCCGGGGCATCGTGACACCCGGAAACGACCGTGCCATGCTGCTCAATGGCGCGGGTAATCGGGAGCTTCAATCGAAAGCGGCACGACGAGACATGACAGTACAAGTGCCCCTTCGTTTTTCGGAGTTCATGTCACAGGGGCCATGATGAAGCGCGTTCGGAAGATGAGTACGGGGCGTCGGGCCCGACCGGCCAAGCCGGCTGCGCCCAGGCCCGCCGGCGCGTCCAGAGCGCCCGCTGAAAAGGCGTCCTCCAGGACGACATCTGTGAGGATGCCGTCGTCCGCAGCACAAACGCCGAAGACACAACCGCCGAAGACACAAACGCCGAAGACCAAGGCCGCGAAGGCGGCGCCGGCCAAGGAGCGCGCCAAGGCGCGACCGCTCAAGAAGCACGTTCCTCAGGTCACGGCGATGGCGGGGAGCCGGCGAAGCGCGGCCAAGTCCGGAGTGAGGAAGCCCGAAGCCGCGAAGTCAGTGCCCAGGGCTGGCGCCGGATCACCAGGGGTCGTCGAAGCCGCGCTGGCGGTGTTCGCCCATGAGGTGCGCACGCCGCTGACAGGCATTCTCGCCATCAGCGACCTGCTTGCCACCTCCGAGCTCGGCGAGCGCGAGCGGCGCTGGGTCGATACGATCAAGGCCGGCGCGGAGCATCTGTCGAGCCTCGCCACCCTGTTCGTCGATGCCGCCAAGGACGAGACCGCCGGCGCGCTGCTGCGTGAGGATCTGTTCGATCTGCGCGTGCTGGCGCGGGCCGCCGGAGACTCGCTGTCGGGCCGCGCCGCCGCCAAGGGGCTGGATGTCAAGGTCCACGTCTCCGACGACTTGCCGGGACTCGTGTTCGGCGATCCCGTGCGGCTGCGCGCTGCGCTGGAGAACCTGATCGACAATGCGGTGAAGTTCACCGAGCAGGGCGGCGTCGCGCTGGAGGTCGTTCCCGCACGTCGCGGCGGTCGCGGCAAGCCGAGCACGGGCGCAGGCCGAGGCGCGAACAGGGGCCGCGCCGCGATCGCCTTCCACGTCTCGGATTCGGGCATCGGCCTGACCCTGAAGGAGATCAAGCGGCTGTTCCGCCCGTTCAGCCAAGCCAATGTCTCGATCGCCTCGCGCTTCGGCGGCGCCGGCCTCGGCCTGTCCTCGGTCCGGCAGCTGGCGCGCGCGATGGGGGGCGACGTCGCCGTGGCGCCGCATGAAGGCGGCGGCACGACCTTCACGCTGACCGTGACGCTGACCGTTGCGGCCGCGCCGCACACCGCGGCGGGCGGATCGGAGAATGGCGTGACCCTGGCGCCGACAAGGCCGTTGCGCATCCTCGGGGTCGAGGACAATCCGTTCGGCCGCGTGGTGCTCAACACCATCCTCAACGAGCTCGGCCACCAGGCCGAGTTCATCGGTCGGGGCGAGGCGGCGCCGGAGCGGATCGCGGCCGGCAATTACGATGCGGTGCTGATGGACATGGTGCTGCCCGGCATCAACGGCGTCGAGGCGATTGCTCGCATTCGCAAGCTGGACGCGCCCCAAGGGACTATCCCGATCATCGGCGTGTCCGGACGCGGCGAGGACGAGGCGGCCTCGCGCGCTGCCGGCGCGGACGCGTTCCTGCTCAAGCCCGTTTCGCCGCGGGCTCTAGCGACTGCGCTTCTTGGAGCGACACGCCGCGCGGCAGCCGCGACTTGATGATCGAGGCGTTCAACTCGCCGCCATACACGAAAATCGCGGCGATGAAATACAGGAACACCAGCGCGATGATCACCGACGCGAGCCCCGCATACATCGTGACGTAGTTGTTGGCGAAGCGCGCCAGATACTGGCCGAACACGATGCCCGACACCAGCGAGGCGACGAAGGTGAAGACGATGCCGGGCACGATCTGCATGAAGCTGCGCCGGCCCGCCGGCAGCCAGGCGTGCAGGATGAACAGCGCGACGATCAGCGCGCTGATGGTGATGCCGTAGCGCGACAGGTTGACGAAGCGCTCGTTGGCTTCGACCGCCAGCGGCAAATAGCGCCGGGCGGTGGCCAGCATCAGCGGGCCGAGCACGATCAGGAACGACATCGCCAGCGCGGTGAACGCGGCGACCAGAGTATAGCCGATCGATTCCAGCCGCAGCCAGTACCAGCGGCGCTGCTCGATCACGCCATAGGCGCGGTTGAGCGCGACCCGCAGCGCCTCGACGCCATTCGAGGCGAAGTAGACCGCGAGCACGGCGCCGATGGTCAGCGCATCGGTCCGGGTCGTGGTCAGCACGTCGTGGATCTCGCCGGTCAGCGCATCCGCCACCTGCGCCGGCCAGGTCTCGAGCATCAAGGTGGCGGCCTGGTCGGCCAGGTCCTTGGAGCCGAGAAAGCCGGCGAGCGAGGTCAGGACGATCAGGAACGGAAACAGCGCCATCAGGGTCGACAGCGCGATATGGCTGGCGATCGCCCAGCCGTCGTCGGCGAGGAAGGTGTAGAACGCGTCCATGACGACGTGGAAGATGTAGCGAAGCGCCTTCACCTGTCCCTGCACTCCGCAAAAGAAACTTGGTTTGTACAATCCGATATTACGGGTCCAAAAGCCAGAAGTTGCAGCGCCGGCCGCGCGGATCCGCCATGGCGCTCTTGCGTCTGCGGTGTTATCTAGCCCCGATGGCTTCACTTCTCGGTAAATTCATCCTTCCCATCGCCGTCGGCGCGGTCGCCCTGGTGCTGTTTCTCGGCCTCGTCAACATGACGCGCGGCGGCTCGCCGAACCTGTCGCAGAAGCTGATGCGCTGGCGGGTGATCCTGCAGTTCGTCGCGGTCGTCATTGCCATGGCGGCGATCTGGGCGATGGGACGCTGAGACCGAGACGCCGAGGCGTCGAGAAATGGACGTTGAGAAGCAGCATGGTGGTCCTGAATCGCATCTACACGCGGACCGGTGACGACGGCACGACCGCGCTCGGCAATGGCGAGCGCCGTCCCAAGTACGATCTGCGCGTCTCCGCCTATGGAACCGTCGACGAGACCAACGCTGCGATCGGCGTGGCCCGGCTGCATCTGGCCGATGCGCCCGAGATCGATGCGATGCTCGGCCTGATCCAGAACGATCTGTTCGACCTCGGCGCCGATCTGGCCGTGCCGCAGCGCGAGGGCAAGGCGGAGCGGCTGCGCGTCGTCGCCAGCCAGGTCGACCGCCTGGAGCGTGACATCGATACGCTGAACGAACGGCTCTCGCCGCTGACGTCGTTCGTGCTGCCCGGGGGAACCGCGGCGGCGGCGCATCTGCATGTCGCGCGTACCATTTGCCGCAGGGCGGAACGGATCATGACGGAGCTCGCCGGCAAGCCCGACGAGCCGGTCAGCGAGGCCGCCATTCGTTATATGAACCGGTTGTCGGATTTCCTGTTCGTGGCCAGCCGGGCGGCGAACCGGAACGGCGCCGGCGACGTGTTGTGGGTGCCCGGGCAAAACCGTTAACCCGGCGGCGTGCGGGCCTGCGTTTTTTCGCCCGTCGCGCGTTGACCGGGGGGGATGGGGGCTTTAGGTTCCGCGCCCGAAAGGTCAACCCCGGACAATTTAGAGCGAAAGAGGATCGATGAAGGTTCTGGTGCCGGTCAAGCGGGTGGTCGATTACAACGTCAAGGTCCGCGTCAAGAGCGACGGATCGGGCGTTGAGCTCGCCAACGTCAAGATGTCGATGAATCCGTTCGACGAGATCGCCGTCGAGGAAGCGCTGCGGCTGAAGGAAGCCGGCAAGGCGACCGAGGTGGTGGTGGTCTCGATCGGCCCCGCGCAGGCCTCGGAGACCATCCGCACGGCGCTCGCGATGGGCGCGGACCGCGGCATCCTGGTCAAGGCCGAGGGCAACGTGGAACCGCTGGCGGTCGCCAAGATCCTCAAGGCCGTCGCCCAGGAGGAGCAGCCGGGCCTGATCATCCTCGGCAAGCAGGCGATCGACGACGACTCGAACCAGACCGGCCAGATGCTGGCGGCGCTGCTCGGCTGGGCGCAGGCGACCTTCGCCTCCAAGCTCGAGGTCGACGGCTCCGACTTCAAGGTCACCCGCGAGGTCGATGGCGGCCTGCAGACCGTGAAGCTGAAGGGGCCGGCGATCGTCACCACCGACCTGCGCCTCAACGAGCCGCGCTATGCGTCGCTGCCGAACATCATGAAGGCGAAGAAGAAGCCGATCGCCGAGAAGACCGCCGCCGACACCGGCGTCGATCTCACGCCGCGGCTCGAGGTGCTCAAGACCACCGAGCCGGCGGGCCGCAAGGCCGGCGTCAAGGTCAAGGACGTCGCCGAGCTCGTCAACAAACTCAAGACCGAGGCGGGGGTGCTCTGATGGCCACGCTGCTGATTGCCGAACACGACAATGCCGGGATCAAGGACGCGACCAACAAGGCGCTGACGGCGGCCACTGCCCTCGGCGCCGATGTCGACGTGCTGGTCGCGGGCCAGGGCGCCAAGGGCGCGGCGGATGCCGCCGCCAAGCTCGCCGGCGTCAAGAAGGTGCTGCTGGCCGACGACGCGGCCTACGCGCACGATCTCGCCGAGCCGCTCGCCGACCTCGTCGTCAAGCTCGCCGCGAACTACGACGCGATCGTCGCGCCCGCGACCTCGCGCTTCAAGAACGTGATGCCGCGTATCGCGGCGCTGCTCGACGTGATGCAGGTATCGGAGATCATCAAGGTCGTCGCGCCCGATACGTTCGAGCGGCCGATCTACGCCGGCAACGCGATCCAGACCGTGAAGTCGAAGGACGCCAAGAAGGTCATCACCGTGCGCACCTCGACCTTCGCCGCGGCAGGCGAGGGTGGCAGCGCGTCGGTCGAGACCGTCGCGGCGGCCGGCGATCCGGCGCTGTCGACCTTCGTCGGCGAGGAGGTCGCCAAGAGCGACCGTCCCGAGCTGACCTCGGCCAAGATCATCGTCTCAGGCGGCCGCGCGATGCAGAGCCGCGAGAACTTCGCCAAATACATCGAGCCGCTGGCTGACAAGCTCGGCGCCGGCGTCGGCGCCTCGCGTGCCGCGGTTGACGCAGGCTACGCGCCGAACGACTGGCAGGTCGGCCAGACCGGCAAGGTCGTGGCGCCGGAGCTCTATGTCGCGGTCGGCATTTCAGGCGCCATTCAGCATCTGGCCGGCATGAAGGACTCCAAGGTGATCGTCGCGATCAACAAGGACGAGGACGCGCCGATCTTCCAGGTCGCCGATTACGGCCTGGTGGCCGACCTGTACCAGGCGGTTCCCGAGCTGACCGAGGCGCTCGGCAAGCTCGGCAAATAACGCTGCTGGCACCGGCCGCATGGGACCGCGGCGGCCGGTGTTCTCACTTCCAAGGGCATGGACGGGCGCAGCAGGCGTGCCGTCCGGGTGGATGACAACATGGCTCAGATCAACAAGCTCGGTGTGATCGGCGCAGGACAGATGGGCAACGGCATCGCGCATGTCGCCGCGCTGGCCGGGCTCGACGTGGTGCTCAACGACGTCACTGCCGACCGGTTGAAGTCGGGCATGGCCACCATCAACGGCAACCTGACCCGTCAGGTGGCCAAGAAGGTCATCTCCGAGGAGGCCCGCAATCAGGCGCTCGGCCATATCTCGATCAGCGAAACCCTCGACGGGCTGGCCGACTGCGATCTCGTCATCGAGACGGCGATCGAGAAGGAGGACGTCAAGCGCAAGATCTTCCACGATCTGTGCGCGGTGCTGAAGCCGGAGGCGATCATCGCCTCCAATACCTCGTCGATCTCGATCACCCGGCTCGCCGCCTGCACCGACCGCCCCGAGCGCTTCATCGGCATCCATTTCATGAACCCGGTTCCGCTGATGGAGCTGGTGGAGCTGATCCGCGGCATCGCCACCGACGACGCCACCTTCGAGGCGGCCAAGGAGTTCGTCGGGCGGCTCGGCAAGCAGGTCGCCGTCTCCGAGGATTTTCCGGCCTTCATCGTCAACCGCGTCCTGCTGCCGATGATCAACGAGGCGATCTACACGCTGTATGAGGGCGTCGGCAACGTCGAGGCGATCGATGCGGCGATGAAGCTCGGCGCGCATCACCCGATGGGCCCGCTGGAGCTGGCCGATTTCATCGGCCTGGACACCTGTCTGTCCATCATGCAGGTGCTGCACGAGGGGCTGGCGGACTCCAAATACCGGCCGTGTCCGCTGCTGGTGAAATACGTCGAGGCCGGCTGGCTCGGCCGCAAGACGCAGCGCGGTTTCTACGACTATCGCGGCCCCAAGCCGGTGCCGACGCGCTAGATTTCCCGCCACCGCGGCTCCCTCGCTACGCTTCGTTAAGCCTCCTCGGCTAGCGTGTGCCCCAGAGAGGTAAGCGCGTATGGATATGAGCTTGGTGGCTGCGGTCATGGCGCAGCAGACGGGTGCGATTCAGCAGCAGGTCGCGACGTCGGTGATGAAGCAGAACCTGAACGCCCAGAAGGATGCCGTCATGACGCTGCTCGGCGGCGCGCAGCAGACGCTGTCGCTCGCCAATGCCGGCCCCGGCGTCGGCGGCAATCTCAACATCGCGGCCTGATATCTCTGGTTACAGGCCCGCGGCCGCCTTCGATGTCGCCGCCTGGATCAGCTTGACCGCGTCGGCGCTGTCCCATTCGGCGGGACCCGCGATGGTCGCGATCTCGCAGCCATTCGAATCCACCAGCACCGAGGTTGGCATGCCCAGGGCGCGGCCGACCGCCTTCAGGTCCTGGAACACCTTGGCCTTCGGATCGCTGAAATAGGCCAGCCGGGTCAGCTTGGCGTCGTTGAGGAACGCCTTCGGCTTCTCCGGATCGCGGGTATCGATGTTGACCGCGACCACCTGGAAATCGTCGCCGCCGAGCCTGGCCTGCAGCGAGTCCAGCGCCGGCATCTCCTTGCGGCACGGCACGCACCATGTCGCCCACAGGTTCAATAACACCGTCTTGCCGCGGAAATCCGACAGCTTCTTCGACGCGCCTGCGGCGTCCTCGAAGGCGAGATCCGGCAGCCGCAGCGGCACTGTTGCCGCCGTCAGCGCCGCCACCTCGCCCTTGATCAGCGGCGCGATCCGCTTGGCGGTGGCGACCGCCGCCTGGCACGCCTGGTCGCCCGACGGCCGTCCCTTCAGCAATCCGCCAAAGGCCACCGCGGCGATGCCGGCCGCGGCGACGAGCGCGACGGCACTGGCCGCGAGCAGCGTCCGGCGCGAGCGGGCGGGGCGGGCAGGGGACGGGTCAGGCTTATCGTTTGTCATCTCGGGTCGGTTGCGGCTATCAGGAGCGCGAGTTTCGGGGCGGCGCCGGACGGTGTGTCCCATCCCATGGCGGTCAGCAAGGTCTAAGAAGCGGTTCAGGCATGAGCAACAAGATGTGGGGCGGACGGTTCTCGGAGCGTCCCGACGCGATCATGGAGGACATCAACGTCTCGATCGACGTCGATCGCCACCTCTACGCACAGGACATTGCCGCTTCCAAGGCGCATGCCGCCATGCTCGCCGCCCAGGGCATCATCACCGCGACTGATGCGAAAAATATCGGCAAGGGTCTAGACACGATTCTGTCAGAGATCACCAAGGGTTCGTTCCAGTTCAAGCGGGCGCTGGAAGACATTCACATGAATGTCGAGAGCCGGCTCAGCGAGCTGATCGGCCCGGCCGCAGGCCGCCTGCACACCGCGCGCTCGCGCAACGACCAGGTTGCAACCGACTTCCGCCTGTTCGTGCGCGACACCATCGACGACATCGACGCCGCGCTGGCCGCCTACCAGCATGCGCTCGCGACCCGCGCGCTCGATTACGCCGGCACGGTCATGCCCGGCTTCACCCATCTGCAGACCGCCCAGCCCGTCACCTTCGGCCACCACCTGCTGGCCTATGTCGAGATGGCCGGGCGCGACCGCGGCCGCTTCCTCGACGCCCGCAAGCGCCTCAATGAATCGCCGCTGGGGGCTGCCGCGCTCGCCGGCACCTCGTTCCCGATCGACCGCCACGCCACCGCCGAGGCGCTCGGCTTCGAGCGCCCGATGGCCAATTCGCTGGACGCGGTGTCCGACCGAGATTTCGTGCTGGAGACCTTGTCGGCGGCCTCGATCTGCGCCGTGCATCTGTCGCGCTTCGCCGAAGAGATCGTGATCTGGACCTCGCCGCTGGTCGGCCTGATCAAGCTGTCGGACAAGTTCACCACCGGCTCCTCGATCATGCCGCAGAAGCGCAATCCGGATGCCGCCGAGCTGGTCCGCGCCAAGACCGGCCGCGTCATCGGCGCGCTGAACGGGCTGCTCATCGTCATGAAGGGCCTGCCGCTCGCCTATCAGAAGGACATGCAGGAGGATAAGCAGGGCGCGATGGAGGCCTTCGCGGCGCTGTCGCTCGCCATCCGCGCTATGACCGGCATGGCGCTCGACCTGGTGCCGGACGAAGCCCGCATGAAGGCCGCGGCCGGCGAGGGCTATGCGACGGCGACCGACCTCGCCGACTGGTTGGTGCGCACGCTCAAGATGCCGTTCCGCGAGGCCCACCACGTGACGGGGCGGATCGTGGTCTTGGCCGCCAAGCAGGGCGTCGCCCTGCACGAGCTGCCGCTGACGGCGATGCAGGAGGTCGAGCCGAAGATCACCGTCGAGGTGCTCGGCGTGCTCTCGGTCGAGTCCTCCGTGAAGAGCCGCACCAGCTACGGCGGCACCGCGCCGAAGAACGTGGCCGCGCAGGCCAAGAGCTGGCTGAAGCGGCTGGAAAAACAGCGAAAGTAGGGCTGCTGTCTGAAATTTGACCGGCGTGGCGTGGCTCTCCGGCACTCGCCACATCGGGGCAATCTCTGTATGGTGCCGCCCGCATGGGGATCTCACACGTGAATCGCGCTCGTCGTCCAACCTCCGCCGCCCGGGTCGTCCTCGTCCTGGGCGCCACAGCCCTTCTGCTCGCCGCCTGCGGGCGCAAGGGCCCGTTGGACCTGCCGGCCAACTCCCCGCCGGCCCCGCAAATGTCGGCCGCTCCCGCCGACACCGCGACGGAAGCTGCGAACAAGCCCGGCCTGTTCAACTCCGGCTACGGCGCCGACGCCGCCCCCGCCGCCACCCGCGGCCAGAAGAAACCCTTCATCCTCGACCCGCTGCTCGACAGCAAATAGCGGCTGACGCGCCCGCGACGGACACCACCCCTTCTCCGGGGGAGATCGCATCCGACCGACGCCTGCGCAGGCACCTAGGCCGCCACCGTCCTTCGAGACGCCCGCCTCCGGCGGGCTCCTCAGGACGAGGACTGAACTTGTGGCGCGACCTGGCCCCCGGCGAGATCTCCACCCTCATGGTGAGGAGCGCCGCGCGCGGCGCGTCTCGAACCATGAGGCCCGGACGGCGCGGCATCTGTGCCTCGGCGAGGACGGCAGCTTCAATTGACATTCCGGCTCATTTCCCGGCAATTCGCCGCCACAATCAACCTTCTCGCGGCCCCGTGCGCGGATCAGACCCATGAATCACTTCGACTACCGCGACGGCGTGCTGCACGCCGAGGCCGTCAATCTCACCTCACTCGCCGCCACCGTCGGCACGCCGTTTTACTGCTACTCCACCGCCACGCTGGAGCGGCACTACCGCGTGTTCGCGGACGCCTTCAGCGGCCAGGACGTGCTGATCTGCTACGCGATGAAGGCCAACTCCAACCAGTCGGTGCTGCGCACCCTGGCCAATCTCGGCGCCGGCGCCGACGTCGTCTCCGGCGGTGAATTGAAGCGCGCGCTGGCGGCCGGCATCCCCTCGCGCAAGATCGTGTTCTCCGGCGTCGGCAAGACCGAGGCCGAGCTGCGCGCCGCGCTCGCGGCCGACATCCACTGCCTCAACATCGAGTCCGAGCCCGAGCTCGATCTGCTGGCGCGCCTCGCCCAGGAGACCGGCCACACCGCCCGCATCTCCGTGCGCGTCAACCCGGATGTCGATGCCGGCACGCACGCAAAAATCTCGACCGGCAAGTCGGAGAACAAGTTCGGCATCCCGCTGGAGCACGCGCGCCGCGTCTACGCCCGCGCGGCGAAGATGCCGGGCATCAAGGTCACCGGCGTCGACGTCCATATCGGCAGCCAGATCACCGATCTCGGTCCGATGGAGACCGCGTTCCGCATCCTGACCGAATTCGTGCAGACGCTGCGCGCCGACGGCCACGACATCTCCCATGTCGATTTCGGCGGCGGCCTCGGCATCCCCTATCACATGGACCGCGCGGTGCCGCCGGAGCCCGCGGCCTATGCCGCCATGGTCAAGCGCGTCAGCCACAATCTCGGCTGCACCCTGATGTTCGAGCCCGGCCGCATGATCGTCGGCAATGCCGGCATCCTCGTCGCCAAGGTGATCTATGTGAAGCATGGCGAGGCCAAGAACTTCGTGATCATCGACGCCGCAATGAACGACCTGATCCGCCCGACGCTCTACGAGGCCCATCACGACATCCTGCCGGTGGTCCAGCCGGCGCCGGGTGCGCCGTCCTTCACAGCCGACGTCGTCGGCCCGGTCTGCGAGAGCGGCGACTACCTTGCGCTGGACCGCACGCTGCCCGAGCCCAAGCCGGGCGACCTCCTCGCCATCATGACATCAGGCGCCTACGGTGCCGTCCAGGCCTGCACCTACAACACCCGCGCTTTGGTGCCGGAGGTGCTGGTCAAGGGCGACCAGGCCGCGGTGATCCGCCCGCGGATCGAGGTCGAGCAGCTGATCGCGATGGACACGCCGGCGCCCTGGCTGTGAGGACGATCAATCGAACAGATCGGGCCTGATCTCGCGCGAGTGATGCATGATGGCGCGGATCACGACGCCGTCGCGATCTTCGGTGTAGAACACGATATGCGCCTGGAACCGAAACCGCCGGTGCCCGGGCGCAATATCGTCCACACTCGCACCGATCCGCGGAAAATTCGCCAGCAGATCGAACGTCCGCTCAAGCCCGGCATGGTAGGCGTCGGCTTGGTACGTACCAAAAGTGCTGTTCGTATAATCGTAGATTTCAAGCAGATCAGCCTCGGCGCGGGCTGAGAGCTTGAACTCAGCCACGGCGAGCCGCGGCGCGCCGTTGGGCCTCAGCGCGAATATCGCTCATGGTCGAGCAGCTGATGCGCTCGCAGTCGGGATGCTGCAGAACCTCGCGGTAGCGCGCGAGCTGCTCTTCGCGGCTCAAAGCCCGCCATTCGGCAAGCTCGGCTTCGCTCGGCGGCAGAGCGGAAGGCATTGCACGGGTGGTTGCATCGGTCATATCCGCAAAATAACACGGGTCGTCGGGACATGCGAGGGGGTGTTCCAGTCTGCCGCGGGGGCGACAAAGTAGACCCAGGACAAGGATATCCGGAAGGCCCAGGACCTCGCGGCGACATTGGAGGATTGAGGATGAAGGTCAGCAAGCTGAAGAAGTTCGACGCCGCTGAGCACCTTCGCACACCGGCCGCCCGTGCCGAGTATCTCAACATCGTGCTCGCCGATGGCGATCCCGCCGAGGTCCGCGACGCTCTCAATCTCGTCGCCCGGGCGCAGGGCATGAGCCAGGTCGCAAAGGCCGCCGGCGTGACCAGGGAGGGGCTCTACAAGACCCTCGGCGAAAACGGCAACCCGGAGTTCGCGACCGTCCTTCGCATCATCACCGCGATGGGAATCCGGCTGACGGCCGAGCCGGCCCGCGCCAAGCCGAAGACGAAAGCCGCAGCGTTGCGACCGTAGGCGCCAGGTTTCATGCAGCGTCACCGTAATTCCGAGTTGCTGGTCAAGGGCGGATCAGGCCGGGGTGATCCGTTCGCGGATCGACGTCGAGCAAATGATCGCAACGGATACGTCGGCACGCTGGCTTGGTCGCGAACATTCCCGAGACCGATTCAGTTGGAGTCTTCATGGTCAGTCCGCGCAAGCGCCCGCACGATTAACGGCAAGTATTTCCTCACCTGTTCACGGTCGCTTTCCTTTTCCCTCTCGCTCAGCTCTGCATAAGGCGTTATGATCTGATTTTCCCATCGAATAACAAGATCGGCTGGTATCACCAGCGAACCATCCGATTGGCTAATACCATGCTGGTGCACATACCGCTGCCAGTGTGACCAGCGCTCATGTTCGACGGCAGCAAGCGTCTCGATCAAGTCGTCGAGTGTCTTTGTGATTTGATCTGCTTTCATGCGGCGATCATATCAGGCCGTTGGCAACAAGCCTACGATAGTGCTCTCCCAACGCAGTAAGCGAGCATGACTTTCTCTCCATCGCCGCGTGCCACATGTGCGGAGCATTGTTAGGTACGAGCAGGTTCACTCGGTTATACCTTTGTAGAATCTTGAAGATGGCGGTGTTTCTAGGGTCGGGCGGCGGAATCGTTTGATCGTTCGCCTGTTCTTTCGTTCGCTCTGGTTCGAAAGACGGGTCTAGCTTTAACTCGTAGCCCGGCGCCGGAAAAAACTCGGCAATCCGTTGGAGGTCGGCTAGCTCTAGAGGCGGTGTTACCTTACGAAGTGAGACGAAAGTCCTCACATTCGTTTTGAAAACCGGACGTTGGGCCCACGGTCCGAGTGACTGGTCAATATGGGCGTACACTCCTCCAGGAGTTACTTCACCCACGAGGTTTGCGGCGGCTCCGCCTAAGGCGTCAATGAACAGATTCGTAAAGACCCCCGCGCCCCCGCCCGGAACCTCCTTGGCATACTGGTCCGCCGTTGATGCGGTCAGAATTGTCATGCCCTCTTTGATCTCGGCTAACCCTTTTCCATCCTCGCGTTGAGCGACTATCCCGCTGTGACAGCTATCGAGAACGATAACCTTGTTCTTCGCACGCGAGCTATTCGCGAACACCATCAAGTCATTGAGTGGCAGGCCGTCCTCGCCACTTTCGCAATCAGCTGCACACAAGTAACCCCCAGTTTCCTCGATGTAGCCATGACCAGCGAAGTAGAAAAGAGCGATATCACTATCACCTGCAAATAACTCCTGCACTGCGTTCCGGAGGATTCTCTTTGTCAATAAACTGTCTTCCCCGCTGCACGTGAGTGAAAGGGTACCGAAGTTGACCGAGCCATCCGCGTGTCGATCCAGCATGGCCTTGACCGCATGCGCATCATTCACGCAACCGCTTAGTCCAGTGATATGCTTGTAGTAGTCAATGCCGACGACGAGAGCCTTGCGCATTTGGCGAGCCAGTAAGGTCAGAGACTGTTGATAAAGCTGGTAATATTATCCCAGGTCCAAACCGCGGTGTTCACGCCCTCGAGTTTTGTTCGGTCGTCTGTATAGGCCCAAATCCCGCGGACCTTCTTTTTCTCCTCTCTTGCGCAATCAATCTCCCATTTTTGGCCCGACGACTTCAGCGAATTCTTGCTTACAAGCACGATAACGCCGTCCGACCGTTTAATGCGCGTGCGGACCTTTTCCTTCCAGTCCGTTTCGTACGCCTCTTTCACTGACATATCGATGTACTCAAATGGCGAGGCTGTATTCAGCGCTTGCCCTTTTAGAAAATCCCGTTGCCGCTCGTCCTCAATCGCAAATGCTACAAAGACAACCTTCTTTCCGGCCATGATCTAATCTCCGATATGTGCGCTGGTAGTTACACGGATAAAATGTCGTCAGGGACGCTTGGAGAGGCGTCATTCAGAGTAGGCTTAGGTCCGAAAACCTGCGGGTGTAGGGTTCGGCTGCAATTTTTCCCTTGCCGAGGTTACGGCATCGATGATCTGCTCGTGAAGCTGTCGCGCTATTTGTTCGAGTTCGGCTAGCGTTCGGCATTTTTGACCGAGAACGAAGGTCCCATGGCTCTGCGTAGTAGCCCTTAGTGGATCTAGCCCCAGCCAGTATGTGTTTCCGTCCTGGCCGTGGGAGTCAGACCATTGCTGGCAGAAAATGATAGTGCGTGCTGGCAACATCGTTTCGATCTCCTCTTTGCCCAAAACTCCGTCAGGCCGGCAACGCGGTGGAAGGGGAAGCTCTATGGTTCGGCCGTTCGAAAGCATGTAGGTTTGTGTTTGTTTTCTTGCAATCTTTGCGTGCTTCGTCTTATCTGTTTTAATTCGATACTGTGGACAAATAGCCCGCCTGGGCTGGAGAACAGCCCCGCCGTCTCGTGTCGCTTCTTTGGTGCAGCGCGAAAGGGATGGCGACGACGTAGGTGTCCAGTAATATTTGGCCTCGGGTTTTGCCCATGGTGCGGAGGAGTGTTACTTGGCCGCTTTCAATAAGCGAATGAGCCAACTCTGAATCCGGGGACTGCGTATCAGCTGGAAATTGTGCTGAGGGCGCCGAGGGAGGCCTCTCCGATACGCCAAGGGCGGCGGTGGGTTGGATCTGTGAGATTCGCTAGCCCGGCGGAAGCATGGCCGAAGTTGCTAAAGAGGGAAAGCGAGCTATGGCCGAAGAAACATGCCCGAACTGCGGTGCTGTATATGAAGTCAAGTACGTGAGGATGCCGATCCCCGACACGGATACAGTCGAATGCGATGTCTGCGGGGAGCGGCTGGCGGCTTGGAGCAACGCCACGCAATGGCCTGAATATACGCTTGTCAAGCGTCCCGACGGTCGATGACGGAGGCGATAATGGCAGCGGTGTTAGGAGTTCGTCAGGACAAGAGCGGAAACTGGCATGTCCGCTATACGGTGGACAGTGGTGGCGAAAGAAGCCGCATCATTTTCAACCCGGACCTTCGCAATTCGGCGGAGGCGACTGAATATGCGCAGCAGCGGCTCGATGATGCAGCAAGCGGCTGGCAGAGCAATAGCTAAGTCGGATCAGTGCTATCCGGACGATTTAGGGCGCCGTGCCGGGGGCACAGGTGTCGCTGCGGGACTGCACCTAACTGGTCGGCTTGATGCTGCTCGTGCTGCGCAAAACATTTGCCTCGTGACGCGAACGACCAGTTCGCGGATATTTTCAACGCGAGTCACTCTGTGCAGCCGCTCTACAAATTCCCTCTTGCGTTTTATCCGAAATCATGCTCTACTCCCCGCATCCCGTCCCGCTGAGGGGGCGCTTCGCGGTCGTCACGGACGTCGGGTGCGGGATGCGGTGGGCGCATTGGGGCGCAGCGTGGGCTTGCTCGCGCGGACGAACGATCCCGGTGCGACGGTGAAGTCGCGTGGTTCTGGCATCCCGGTGCTGATGCCAAGTTGGCGGTGACGAATCGCCGGCGACGGGGGCAAGACAGCCGATCCCCGGGAAGATCGCGTATAAATCGTAACACCATCGCGCAGGGAAGGCCGGGTGATCTCGGCTGAGCCTGTGGTTCTGCCGCGTGCTTTTTGTTGCACGCGGACCATGGGCGGTGTGCCGAGTATGAACGACAGCTTGGAGGTGGAAGTCCTCTATCCAGCCTGATGGCGGCGAAGGATTAGCGAAGCGCAAGGGCGTCATCGCGAGGTGGGGTCTGAAGACAGCGTGGAGCAAAGCCGCGGCCCGATGAACAAACATCGGATGTGAGGCCTACCCGGCCGGACGAGCGAGCCACCAATCGCGAAGTCCACGGTCATCAAGGGGCGGGGTGGTAGATCCGACGGGCATGCGGTGAAGGCGGTCGGTCTTACCTCGGGAGATCTGCGTCGTGTCCCGGCAACGGGACTGAGGTCGTTGCAAGGCGATCTGAACGCGACGCAGAAGTCAGCAGAGGGCATAGTAGGCGGCAGCGTACCGCCGAAGGCCCGAACGATGGAAGTTCTGGTGGAGCGGTGATCTCGCACGACCCAATGCGGCAGGAAGCTCAGAGCAATCTGAACCCTCGCCCCGGACCGAGGGGTGAAGCCCCGCGGGCCGGCGCCGGGGCGGCCGAAGCTCGCGCGGCGAAAGCCTGTCTCGATCAGACGGCGGTCGCGGGACCGTCGATGGAAAGGATCGTCGCACGTGAGAACCTGAAGAAGGCATTGGACCGAGTGAAGCGCAACAAGGGCGCGGCGGGGGTCGACGGGATGACCGTGGATGATCTGCCGGCCTACCTGAAGGTGAACTGGCTCGCGATCCGCGCCCAACTGCTCGACGGCACCTACAAGCCGCAGCCGGTGCGGCGTGTCGAGATTCCGAAGGCATCGGGCGGCGTCAGGCTGCTCGGCATCCCGACGGTGCTCGACCGCTTCATCCAGCAGGCGGTTCTGCAGGTGCTGCAAAGCGAATGGGATCGGACGTTCTCCGAGACGAGCTTCGGCTTCCGGCCGGGCCGCTCGGCGCATCAGGCGGTGGCGAAGGCGCAGACCTACATTGCGTCCCGGCACGCGGTCGTGGTGGATATCGATCTGGAGAAGTTCTTCGACCGGGTCAATCACGACATCCTGATGGGGCTGGTCGCCAAGCGGGTTGCCGACAAGCGACTCCTGAAGCTGATCCGCGGCTTCCTGACTGCGGGCGTGCTGGAGGGAGGGCTGGTCAGCCCGACGGAGGAAGGAACGCCGCAAGGCGGGCCGCTCTCGCCGCTGCTGTCGAACCTGATGCTGGACGTGCTGGACAAGGAGCTGGAGAGGCGAGGTCATCGCTTCGTGCGCTATGCCGACGACTGCAACATCTATGTGCGCAGTCGGAAGGCGGGCGAGCGGGTGATGGCGAGCATCGAGAGATTCCTGGAACGGCGCCTCGAGCTCAAGGTGAACAGGGCCAAGAGCGCGGTCGCCAGACCGAGCCACCGCAAGTTCCTGGGCTTCAGCTTTACGCAGGGGAAGAAGCCGCGCCGGCGCATCGCGCCTGAGGCCATTGCCCGTTGCAAGGCGAGAGTTCGGGAGCTGACGGGGCGACAGTCTGGCCGAAGCCTGGAGCAGATCATCGAGAAGCTGGCGCTGTATCTGAAGGGATGGCGCGGCTACTTCGGGTTCTGCGAGACGCCGTCGGTGTTGCGCAAGCTCGATGAGTGGATCAGGCGGCGGTTGCGCGCCGTCGTCTGGACCCAATGGAAGTGCGGTCCTACTCGCTTCGACGAGCTGCGACGCCGCGGCGTCGACCGGGAGACGGCGCTTAAAACCGCCGGCAACCCACGTGGTCCCTGGCGGCTCGCCAACAGCGCCGCACTGGCCAACGCTCTGCCAAGGTCCTTGTTCGCCTCACTCGGCCTGCCTTTCCTCGCAGCCCGCAAAGCCGCTTAATCCGCCGAACCGCCGTATACGTGATCCGTATGTACGGTGGTGTGGGAGGGGTGGAGTCGCGAGACTCCCCCCTATCCCGATCAGCCTGCACCCGGCCTTCCCTGCGCCCTCGCTTTCCGAGGGTGACGCCTTCTTGAAAAGCTCGGGCGACAACGCGCCGCGAGAACGGATCTCCATGCGACGTGCAAGCTGCAGATGCGGTCGCTACGTCAGTCTCATCGGTCCACGCAGGCTACAGTTGCGGGCCTCGCCCTTCGAGACGCCCGCCTGCGGCGGGCTCCTCAGGGTGAGGAGCGAAGGTGGTGCCCGGAACATGAATCTTGGGCAGGTGAATCTACGATCTCTGAGCTTACCCCTCATGGTGAGGAGCGCCGCAAGCGGCGCGTCTCGAACCACGAGGCCCCCGTGCGCCCCGTAGCTTTCCGGGAACCCGGCCGGTCACACTCCCGTGTGAACCGCGGCCGGCGGCGGGAAAGCCCGCGCAGAGCGGGTGCCTCACGGCTGCCTTTGTGCTAGGTTGAACATCCGGGCAACCTGGAGAGATTGTTGAGCGGCATCACCCCCGAGCCGGCCGGGCCGGCAAGCAGCACGCCCGATGGCCTGACGCATGATGGCCTGGCGCGGCTGAAGCTGGCGCAGGCGCTGAAGCGGGCGCGTCTCGCCATCGCCTGGGAGCGCGGCTGGCCGCATCTCGCTCGGCTGCTTACGGTCGCCGGTCTGTTCCTGATCGTCTCCTGGGCCGGCCTCTGGCTCGGCCTGCCGTTCACGGTCCGCATGATCGGCGTCGGGCTGTTTCTGCTGCTCCTGCTCGGCGCCGCCGTGCCGATGCTGCGCTATCGCTGGCCGACCCGCGACGAGGGCCTGGCGCGGCTCGATCGCGGCTCGGGCATCGCCCATCGCCCCGCCACCGCGCTCACCGACACGCTCACCACGCAGGATCCGCTGGCCCGCGCGCTGTGGCAGGCGCAGCGCGAGCGCACTTTGGCCTCGATCAAGCGCATCCGCGCCGGGACGCCGCGGCCGCGGCTGTCGCTGCACGATCCCTGGGCTGTGCGCGCGCTGGTCGTCGTGCTGCTGGTTGCGACCTCTATCGCGGCCGGTGACGAGCGGGCGCTGCGGGTGGCCTCGGCGTTCGACTGGAACGGCGTGCTGACGCCGGTCACGATCAGGGTCGATGCCTGGGTCAAGCCGCCGCTCTACACCGCCAAGCCGCCGATCATCCTGTCCGCCGCCAACAAGGAGGGCGCGGTGCCGTCGAGCGGCCCGATCGTGGTGCCCCAGGGCTCGACGCTGATCGTGCGTTCCAGCGGCGGCAATCTCGATGTCATCACCGGTGGCGGCGTCGCCGAGGCGGCGCCCGGCGAGGGCGCGGCCGGCGAGGCGGCGCCGAAGGGCACCACCGAGAAGCACTACACGATCAAGGCCGACGGCACCGTTCACGTCCGCGCGCCCTCGGGGCAGCCGCAATGGGTGTTCGCGGCGACGCCGGACAAGCCGCCGGTCATCAGCATGGCCAAGGACCCCGAGCGGCAGGCGCGCGGCTCGCTGAAGCTGTCCTACAAGCTCGAGGATGATTACGGCGTCACCGAAGCCCGCGCCCGGGTCACCGCGCGGCCTGTCGAAAGCAAGGCTGCCGAGAGCAAGACGGCCGACGCGCCCGCCGCACGGCCGCTGTTCCAGCCGCCGGAGTTTCCGCTGGTGCTGCCGAACGCGCGCACCCGCAACGGCGTCGGCCAGACCGTCAAGGATCTCAGCGAGGACCCGTACGCCGGCGCCGACGTCACGCTCACGCTGACGGCCAAGGACGAGGCCGGCAACGAGGGCACCAGCGAGCCGTTCGAGACCAGGCTGCCGGAGCGGCTGTTCACCAAGCCACTGGCGCGGGCGCTGATCGAGCAGCGGCGGATCCTCGCGCTCGACGGCAACCGCAATGCCGACGTGTTCACCGCGCTCGATGCGCTGGCGATCGCGCCGGAGCTGTTCACGCCCGAGCCCGGCCAGTATCTCGGCCTGCGCTCGGTGACCCGGCAGCTCGAGGCCTCGCGCACCGACGATGCGCTGCGCGAGGTGGTGGCGAGCCTGTGGGCGCTCGCCGTCACCATCGAGGACGGCAACATCTCCGACGTCGACAAGGCGCTACGCGCGGCCCAGGACGCGCTGAAGCAGGCGCTGGAGCGCGGCGCCAGCGACGAGGAGATCAAGAAGCTCGCCGAGGATCTGCGCAAGGCGATGGACAACTACATGCGCCAGCTCGCCGAGCAATTGCGCAACAACCCGCAAGCTGCGCAGCGGCCGCTCGACCAGAACACCAAGATCCTGCGCCAGCAGGACCTGCAGAACATGATCGACCGCATGGAGCGGCTGTCGCGCCAGGGCGACAAGGAGGGCGCGCGCGAGCTGCTCGAGCAGTTGCAGCAGATGCTGGAGAACCTGCAGATGGCGCAGCCCAACCAGGGCGGCGACAACGACATGGAGCAGGCGCTCAACGAGCTCGGCGACATGATCCGCAAGCAGCAGCAGCTCCGCGACAAGACCTTCAAGCAGGGCCAGGATTCGCGCCGCAACCGCAACAAGCAGCAGGGCGACCAGGACCAGAGCATGGGCGACCTGCAGCAGGACCAGCAGGCGCTGCGCGACCGGCTGAAGCAGCTTCAGGATCAGCTCGCCAAGCGCGGCATGGGCCAGAAGGGCGAAAAGGGACAGAAGGGTCAGAAAGGCCAGAAGGGGCAACAGGGTCAGCAGGGCGATCCCGGTGATCAAGGCGACCAGGGCGATTCCGGCGACGGGCTCGACGACGCCGACAGCGCGATGGGCGATGCCGGCAGTCAGCTCGGCGACAACAATGCCGACGGCGCGGTGGAATCGCAGGGCAAGGCGCTGGACGCGCTGCGCAAGGGCGCACAGAGCCTCGCCGAGGCGATGCAGCAGGGCGACGGCGACCAGCCCGGCGACGGCCCCGGTCAGCGCGCCGGCCGCCAGCAGGGCGCGCAGCAGACCGATCCGCTCGGACGTCCGATGCATCCCGGCCGCGACATCGACGATTTCTCCCAGAAGATCCCAGGCGAGATCGACGTGCAGCGCGTCCGCCGCATCCTTGAGGAGCTGCGCCGCCGTCTCGGCGATCAGTCGCGGCCGCAGCTCGAGCTCGACTACATCGAGCGGCTGCTGAAGGACTATTGAGGATGGATCGGCCACGGGAGATCATCCCCGTGGCTCACCGTTTTGACCGGAGGCCGCGTCGGTCAGTAGCGTTTCTCGGACAGGATGCGCGCCGCGTGCTGCAGCCTCTCGACAGAGCGTTCGGTGTCGGTGAGGGCGCAGCAGCTGACCAGCGTGTCGATGATGGCGAGCTGCGCGACCCGGCTGCTCATCGCCTCCGGGCGATAGCGCGTCTCGTTGGCGACGGTGTAGAGCAGCACCTCGCAATGCGCCGCCAGCGGCGACTTGCCGAGCCGGGTGATGCCGATGGTGCGCGCGCCCGCCGCCTGCGCCAGCCGCGTCGCCAGCACGGTCTCGACCGTGCTGCCCGAATGCGACACCGTGACGGTCGCGACGTCGGGCCCGGTCATCCCGGCGCTGACCGCCTGGACATGCGAATCGACGATCGCATTGGCCGCCAGCCCAAGCTGCAGCAGGCGATACGACAGATCCTGCGCGATCGGCGCCGAACTCCCGATGCCGTAGATCTCGACGCGCCGCGCCTGCCGCAGCAGCTTCGCCGCCTGCGCCAGCGCGTCCATCGACAGCAGCCGCCGCGTCTCCTGCAGCGAGGCGGCATGCGCCGCGAAGATGTGGTCGGTGACCGTCGCCGGATCATCCCCCCGATGCAGGTCCTCCTGGATCAGCCGCACCGGCTCGATCAGGTCCCGCGCCAGCATGATCTTGAGCTCCTGAAACCCCCGCACCCCGACCCGCCGGCAGAACGACACGATCGTCCCCTCGCTGACGCCGCAGGCTTCCGCGACCTCGGTGATCGACATGTGGATGAACGGCTCCGGCCGGGCGATGACCAGCTCCGCGATCTGCCGCGCTTTTGGCGGCAGCTCGTTCTGCAACTCGCGAATACGAAACAAGATGCCGTTCACGCCCGGCCCAGAACGAAAGGTCGATCCCGTCACGCTGCGCCCCGATACTGAGAAAATCTCATTCAGATTCATTTCGTAAATAAAAATTTCACAGCGCTGTCAAGTCGCGCTGATACGCCAGCGACGTTCGCAGGAGCAGGGCGGGCTCGCCCCGCCAACCCTGAATACGTTCTTCAAGATTTCAAAAGGTCGTATCAGCATGACAACACGTCGCGATTTTCTGGCAGGCGCCACGGCGGCGGCTGCCTTCGCCAGCATCCGCCAGGCGCTGGCCATTCCGGCACGGCGCCGGACCGGCACCATTCAGGACGTCAAGCACATCGTCATCCTGATGCAGGAGAACCGCTCCTTCGATCACTACTTCGGCACGCTGCGCGGCGTCCGCGGCTTCGGCGACCGCTTCCCGATCCCGCTGGAGAGCGGCAAGCCGGTCTGGTTCCAGTCCGACGGCAGCCGCGAGATTCCGCCCTATCACCGCGACTCCACGACCTCCAACGCGCTGGTCGGCTACGGCACGCCGCACTCGTTCGGCGACAGCCAGGCGGCCTGGAATCAGGGCAAGATGGGCTATTGGGCGAAGTACAAGACGCCCTATGCGATGGGCTATTTCGGCCGCGACGACATCCCGTTCCAGTTCGCGCTCGCCGAGGCCTTCACCCTGTGCGACGCCTACCATGCCTCGATCACCACCGGCACCGATCCCAACCGCATCGTGTTCTGGTCGGGCTCCAACTTCAATCCGGCGCTGCGCGCGCAGGGCATCAACTCTACGACCAACGACTCCGAGCCCAACAACCTGCGCTGCTGGCCCAATCCGCACAATTGGGTCGCCGGCCAGCCGCAGCCGCAGGCGACCTACAAATATGTCGGCAGCGACTTCAATTGGGATACGCTGCCCGATCTCCTGAACAAGGCCGGCGTGAGCTGGCACATCTATCAGGACATGAACGACAACTGGACCGGCGCGATGCACGGCTGCCTCGCGTTCTCCAGCTTCCGTCACGCGCAGCCGGGTGATCCGAACTACGTCCATGGCCTGACCGGCGGTCCGGACTATCTCGACCGGCTGAAGGCGGACGTGATGGCAGGCACGCTGCCGGAGGTGTCGTGGATCCTGCCGACGCAGGCCAACTCCGAGCATCCCGGCGGCGGCAGTCCGACCCGCGCCGGCAATTTCACCGACCAGGTGCTGGAAGCCCTGACCGCCAATCCCGAGGTCTGGAGCCAGACCGTCTTCCTGCTGACCTTCGACGAGAATGACGGCTTCTTCGATCATCTGCCGGCACCGGCGGTGCCGTCCTATGACATCAACGGCAAGCTGATGGGCAAGGCGACGCTGCCGCTCGATGGCGAGTATTTCTCCAACTCCGTCGGCAACGTGCTGACCGCGACCGACACGATTAGCGGCAACATCCGTCCCTGGGGCCTCTCCGCGCGCGTGCCGATGTACGTCGTTTCGCCGTGGAGCAAGGGCGGCTGGGTCAACTCGCAGGTGTTCGACCACACCTCGATCGGTCGCTTTCTCGAGAAGCGCTTCGGCATCAAGGTCGACGCCATCAGCCCCTGGCACCGCGCCATCTCGGGCGATCTCACCTCGGCGTTCGACTTCGCCAGCCCGAACGATCCGCGCTTCCCGGAGCTGCCCGACCAGAGCAACTGGCAGGCCTCGGACGCGCACCAGAAGACCCTGCCGGCGCCGGTCGCGCCCGCGACACCGCAGCCGCTGTTTCAGGAGAGCGGTGCGCGCTATTCACGTCCGCTGCCCTACATCCTGCACGCCACCGCGAAGGTCGACGCCGCCGCGGGCAAGGTGAAGCTGTTGTTCGCCAACACCGGCTTTGCCGGCGCCGTGTTCCACGTCTACGACAAGCAGCATCTCGATCTCATTCCGCGCCGCTACACCGTCGAGGCCGGCAAGATGATCGACGATGAATGGAGCGTCGGCAGCGACGGCCTATATGATCTCTGGGTGCTCGGCCCGAACGGCTTCCACCGTCATTTCAGGGGCGACCTCGACAAGGTCAGGCGGCAGAATGCCGCCAACCCCGAGATCTTCGTCGGCTACAACGTGTTCGAGGGCGGCCTGCACATGCAGCTGCGCAACGACGGCCATGCCCGCGCGAGCTTCACGGTGAAGTCGAACGAGATCTATGGGCCGCTGCAGGCCGTCACCGCCTCGGTCTCGGCTGCGCTGGAGCCGCGGTGTCCCGGCTTCGGTCCGCTGCCCGGCTTCCATCCGGTGGGTTTTGGCGCGGTGCCGGGTTTCCGCTCGGCTCCCGACTTCGATGCTCCGGGCTTCGGCTTCGGCGCGCCGACCTTCTTCCCCGGACCGGGCCATGGCGGTCCGTCCACGTCGTGGACGGTCAAGGTATCCGCGCCCGGACGCCACGGCGAGCTGTACTGGCAACTGCGCAAGTCGGGCCATTGGTACGACTTCGTCGTCACCAGCGACACCGACGACAGCTTCTATCGCCGCGTCGCCGGCCACGTCGAGACCGGCCGTCCCTCGTTCAGCGACCCCGGGATGGCGCTGGCCGATCGCTTCTGATCGATGCATCTCATACGAGGTTCGGGGAGGGCGCCCATGGGCGCCCTTTCGCTTTGCTTCAGGCGCTGCCGAGATCGTGGATCGCGGGTGACAGTTGGCCTGAGGAGATGTTCAGCGTCGCCAGCGTGATCGGCAGCTTGAAGCGGCGCGGCCCTGCGCTGCCTGGATTCAGGTAGAGCACGCCGTCGCGCCTCTCGATGCCCGCGCGATGCGAGTGACCAGACACGACGATGTCGATGCCCGACGTTGCAGAATCGATCGCGAGGTCGTGGACGTCGTGCACGACATGGACGGCATGCGTGCCGAGCCTGACGGTCTCGGTCGCAGGATATGCATTCGCCCAGTCTGCCGTGTCGATGTTGCCGCGGATCGCAGTCACCGGCGCGATCAGGCGAAGCCGGTCAACGATCTCGTGCCGGCCGATATCGCCGGCGTGGATGATGTGATGGACGCCCGACAGACATCGCACTGCCTCCGGCCGCAGCAGCCCGTGCGTGTCGGAGATGATTCCAACTTTGAGCATCGTTTCCTGCCGGCGTGATGGTACCGCCTCAGGCGATCGTGAGAATCTCCAGCTCTTGTCCGGTAACCTCGACGACGTCGCCGGCCGACTTGCCCATCAGCAGGCGAGCCACCGGCGAGACGTGCGAGATCATGCCGCGCTTCGGATCAGCCTCATCCTCGCCGACGATCGTGTAGGTCTGCACGCGGCCGTCGCCGCGCTTGAACGTCACCGTGCTGCCGAACGCGATCTGCTCCGTCGATGTCGGCGCCGGCATCACCTGCGCGGTCCGGACACGCGCTGCAAAGTAGCGCGCGTCGCGCAGCGGCAGCGCCGACTCCCGTCGCCGCTCGTTGACGTCCTCGATTTCCTGCGCCGCTTCATAGGCCGCCTGCGCCTCGCGCAACTGCCTCTCGAGCGCCTTGAGTCCCGCCTCGGTGACGAGATTCGGATGCGGCGAGACCGGCCGGTCGGGCAGCTGCGTTTCGGCGGCCGTTTCGGCGCTCTCTTCCTTGGTGAATGCGACGCTCACGCCGGACTCCTGAAAAAGGCCGCGAGATGTCGCGGCCCTCAGGGAGAGATCATGCCGGCTGCGCAGATTTCAAGCCGTGCGCGCATGCGGCGTGCGAGCGCGCTTGACAGAAGCGGCTACGCGCATTCTAATATACGAACTATAGTTCGCAATCCGAACCATACAAATCAAAATGCCGGTCGTCAAGGCCGGCGTCAGTCAGGAAACGTCGGAGCCTCCAAGTGGACGAGGACAGCAAGGCTGGCAAAAGCGTTGTGCAGTCGCTGGCCAAGGGCTTTCAGGTGCTGAACGCCTTCACCAGCGAGGAGCCCGAGCTGGTGCTCGCCGACGTCGCGCGCCGCGCCGCCCTCGACAAGGGCACCACGTTCCGCCTGCTCAACACGCTCGTGATGCTCGGCTATGTCGAGAAGGTCGGCGACACCAGGCGCTTTCGCCTCACGCTCAAATGTCTCGACCTCGGCTTCAACGCGATCGCGCGCTCGGAGCTGCGCACCCAGGCGCGCCCGATCCTGCGCAGCCTGGTCGGCGAGATGAACGAGGCCGCCTCGCTCGCCGTGCTCGACGGCAGCGACATCGTCTATGTCGAGCGCATCCAGGCCGGCCTGGTCCGGCTCGGCGTCGACGTGCGGATCGGCAGCCGGGCGCCGGTCTATTCGACCGCGGTCGGCCAGGCCATTCTCGCGCTGCTGCCGGTCGAGACGCAGATCCAGGTGCTGGAGGCGCAGCCGCGCATCAAGCGCACCGAGACCACGATCACCGAGCTCGACGCGCTGCTGCAGCGTCTGCGTCAGGTGAAGGCGGCCGGCTACGCGCTGTCAAATCAGGAAAATGCGCCCGGGCTGTGCGTGCTCGCGGCACCGGTCATCGATCGCGACGGCATTCCGCTCGCGGCGATCAGCATCGCTGCGCCCACCATGCGCATCACGGCGGACGACTTCGAGCGGCTCGGCGTGGCGCCGCTGCTCAGAGCGGCCGCTCAGCTGTCGCGGGCTCTGGAGGCGATGGGCGGGGCGACCGCGACGGTCTCGAAATGATGAACATCGATGTGACGAAACAGGAGCAAGCATGAGCGTCATGACCAACTTCAAGGGGATCATCCCGGCGATCGCCGTCCCCTTCAACGCCGACCATTCGATCGACGAGGCCGAGCTGTCGCGCTACGCGGCCTGGCTCGGCAAGCGCCGCGGCATCGTCGGCATCATGACCAACGGCCACACCGGCGAGGTGTTCAGCCTCACCGCGAAGGAGCGCGCCGAGGTGACGCGCATCGTAGCCAAGGCGCTCACCGGCATCTGTCCGACCATTTCTTCTGTCGTGTGCGAAGGCATCAAGGACGGCATCGAGCATGCGCTGATGGCCAAGGAAGCCGGCGCCACCGCGCTCGACATCATGCCGCCGCATCACTGGCTGCGCTTCGGCTTCAAGCGCGAGCACTGCCTGGATTATTTCAGCGCGATCGGCGAGGCGACCAGGCTGCCGCTGATCGTGCACGTCTATCCCGCCTGGACGCGCGCCTCGTTCTCGTCCGAGCTGCTCGCCGAGCTCGCCCGCCTCGACCACGTGCAGGCGTTCAAGATCGGCACCCGCGAGATGAACAAATATGCCCGCGACCTCAAGGCGATCCGTGCGGCGGCGCCGCACAAGGCGCTCCTGACCTGCCACGACGAATATCTGCTGGCCTCGATGGTGCAGGGCGTCGACGGCGCGCTGGTCGGCTTCGCCTCGCTGATTCCGGATCTGATCTACGATCTGTTCGCGGCCGTCACTGCCGGCGACCTCAAGCTTGCGATGAAGCTGCAGGGCATGATCGATCCGCTGAAGGACGCCGTCTATGGCGGCGGCGAGCCGACCGGCGAGGCGCATGGCCGCATGAAGGCGGCGATGCAGGTCGCCGGCGTCATCAGCGACGCTACCGTGCGGCCGCCGACGCATGCGCCGAGTGCCGAGGAGATGGCCGCGATCCGCGCCGCGGTCGCGGCTGCCGGTCTGACGGTGCAGGCTGCGGCCTGATTGATCGACAAGCGACGGTCGGGTGTGGCCCGGCCGTCACTCCAGACGACAACGAATAACATTCCGGGTGGACGCTCATGCTGATGATGGATGTCGACAATGCGCCACGGCGCGCCACGGACGCGCCGAACGATGTGCTCATCGCGATCGACCAGCTGTCGAAGACCTACGTCTCGGCCTCGGGCGCGGCCGTCCATGCGCTGAGCCGGATCTCGCTCGACATCAAGCCGGGCGAGTTCGTCTGCGTCGTCGGCCCCTCCGGCTGCGGCAAGAGCACCTTGCTGCGTCTGCTCGCCGGGCTCGACGGCTATAGCGATGGACGGCTACTGCTCGACGGCGAGACGGTCGCAGGGCCCTCGCGCAAGGTCGGCGTGGTGTTCCAGGCTGCCAACCTGCTGCCGTGGATGACGGTGCGTGACAATGTGCGGCTGCCGCTGCGCGTCGGCGGCAAGCATGGACCGGCGGGCGACCGCATCGAGCGCCTGCTTGCCGTCACTGGTCTCGCCGATTTCGGCGACAAATATCCCTACGAGCTGTCCGGCGGCATGCAGCAGCGGGCCGGCATCTGCCGTGCGCTGGCGCGCGATCCCGAGATCCTGCTGATGGACGAGCCGTTCGGCGCGCTCGACGCGCTGACGCGCGAGCGCCTGAACCTCGAGCTGCAGCGCATCTGGCAGGAGAACGGCAAGACCATCCTGCTGATCACCCACTCGATTTCCGAGGCCATCTTCCTCGCCGACCGCGTCATCGTGATGTCGGCACGCCCCGGCCGCATCCTCGCCGATCTCCACGTGCCGATTCCGCGGCCGCGTACCTTCGACGACATCGTGCTGCACCCGGACTATGCACGGCTCGCCAAGGAGGTGCGTGGATTGCTCAACGCGCAGGAGCACGGTCATGACTGATCTCGCCAACGTCGCCGTTTCAGCCATGTCACATCAACCAGCCAGGCCGCGCCGACGCCTCAGCCTGGGATCGCCGATCGCCTGGATCGGTCTCGCGGTGCTGATCCTGAGCTGGATTGCCGCGGTCAACCTGCTGAACATCCCGTCCTACATCCTGCCGAAGCCCGAAGCCGTCGTCCGCGCGCTGTGGTCCGGGCTCGCGGTCAGCCCGGCCAGTCCACTCGGCTATTACCTGCCGCTGTGGAGCACGCTCAGCAACGCCGCGGTCGGCTGCGCCATCGGCGTCGGGCTCGGCCTCGTGATCGGCTCGCTGATGGCGGAGGTCGAAGCCATCGAGCGGCTGGTGATGCCCTATGCGTTCGCGCTGCAGAGCCTGCCCAAGGTGGCGATCGCGCCGCTGATAGTGATCTGGTTCGGCTTCGGCGACGGCTCCAAGATCGCGATCTCGGCGCTGCTGTCGTTCTTCCCGGTGCTGATCAACAGCTTCACTGGCCTGCGCGCCGTCGAGCCGGAGCGCATCGACCTGATGCGCTCGCTGTCGGCGTCGCGTCTCGAGACCTATCGCATCGTCAAGCTGCCGAATGCCGCGCCCTTCATCTTCGCCGGCCTCGACATGGCGGTGGTCTATGCGCTGCTCGGCGCCATCGTCGCCGAGTTCCTCGGCGCGCAGCGCGGCATGGGCGTCGTCATCACCCAGGCGCAGGCGGTCTCCGATGTCGCCGGCGTGTTCGCGGCGCTGATCATTCTCGGCGTGCTCGGCATTGTGCTGCACGGGATCGTGCGCTGGTGCGAGGCCAAGGTCGTGCACTGGGGCGCCAACCGCAAAAAATAAAGCAGGGAGGAACGAAGAATGGTTTCGCGCAGGTCATTCCTGAAGGGCAGCGCCGGAGCGGCGTTGCTGATGAGCGGCGCTCCGGCCGGGCTGATGGCCGCCGACGTCAGAAAGATCCGTTTCGGCGTTGGCCTCAAGGCGCTCAACGCCACCGTCATCAATTGCGTGATCGGCGAGGCGCTCGGCTACAATGCGCAGGAGGGTTTTTCGCTCGACGTCCAGGCGCTCGGCACCAACGCCAACGTCCAGGTCGCGACCGATCGCGGCTCGGTGGCGATCGGCGTAGGCGTGCCCTCGACGGCGCTGCCGCTGCTCGCCAAAAATGAATGGGGCGGCGCGAAAATGTTCTATCAGTACACCTACCCCTACAAATGGGACATCGCCGTCCCGCCCGGCTCTGCGCTCAAGAGCTACACCGATCTCAAGGGCAAGAAGATCGGCGTCTCGGACTTTGGCGCCACCGAATATCCGGTGACCAAGAACGTGCTGAAGGCGCTCGGCCTCGATCCGGAAAAGGATGTGAGCTGGGTCGCGGTCGGCAACGGCACGCCGGCGGGCGTCGCCCTGCAGCGCGGCGTGGTTGATGCGCTGGCCTATTTCGACACCGGCTTCGGCCAGATCGAGGCGGCCGGCATCGAGATGACCTATCTGCCGCGTCCGACCACGATCCCGATGGTCGGCGGCCAGTTCCTGATGGCGATGCCCCAGACGTTCGAGAAGGACAAGGATCTGCTGATCGGCTTCGGCCGCTCGGTCTGCAAGGCCTCGCAGTTCCTGCTCGCCAATCCCGCCGCCGGCGCCAGGGCGTTCCTGAAGCTCTATCCGGAGACGGCGCCGCGCGGCGCCAGCGAGGACGAAGCCGTGAAGGCCGTGCTGCAGTCGATCAGCCGCCGCATCAAGCTCTACGCGCCGCCCTATGCTGATACGAAGATGGGCGCGATCAACGAGCAGGAGTTCCGCACCGAAGCCGCGATGAACGGGCTCGACATCAAGGACTACAATGCGCTCTACACCAATGAGCTGATCGACAAGATCAACAATTTCGATGCAGTGAAGGTCAAGGCCGAGGCGGCTGCGTACAAGGGATGACAGTGGATCACGACAGCAGTTCCGGTTTTCGCCACGCGGTGGTGACCGGAGCCAGCTCCGGCATCGGCCGCGCCATCGCCGAGCGCCTGCTGGCGGCCGGCTGGCGCGTGACGGGCATCGACCGCGCGCCGTCGGCGTTCTCACATGAGGGCTTTCGAAGTCTGCAAGCTGATCTCGCCGAGCCGCACGCGCTGGTCGCGCGACTCGCAGGCATCGGCGTCGTCACTGCGCTCGTTCATGCTGCCGGCTACATGCGCGTCGGAAGGCTCGGCGAACTCACGCGTGAGAACGGCGAAGGCATGTGGCGCGTCCATGTCGGCGCGGCGGAGGTGCTCGCCAATGCGCTGGCGCCGCACATGACGGAGGGCGGGCGCATCGTCCTGATCGGCAGCCGCACCGCCAATGGCGCGTCCGGCCGCAGCCAATACGCCGCGACCAAGGCGGCACTCGCCGGCCTCGCGCGCTCCTGGGCCATCGAGCTGGCGCCGCGCCTGATCACCGTCAACGTCGTCGCTCCGGCCGCGACCGACACGCCGTTCCTGCGCGATCCCAGCCGCGCGGGCACCGCGCCGGTGCTGCCGCCGATGGGGCGCTACGTCGATCCAGCGGAGGTGGCCGCGCTCACCGCCTTCCTGCTGTCGCCGGACGCGGGCGCCATCACCGGACAGACCATCACCATCTGTGCAGGCGCCTCGCTGTAGAGCGGCGCGTGCGGCCCCGACCAGGAGAATGACCATGACCGTCCGTATCGTCGACGTCCGCGAGGTGACGAAGCCGATCTCATCGCCGATCCGCAATGCCTATATCGACTTCACCAAGATGACCTCCAGTCTCGTCGCCGTCATTACCAATGTCGAGCGCAACGGACGGCCCGTCGTCGGCTACGGCTTCAACTCCAACGGCCGCTACGGCCAGGGTGGCTTGATCCGCGAGCGCTTTCGCGCGCGCCTCCTGGAAGCTGACCCGACATCGTTGCTCGATGCCAGCAAGGACAACATCGATCCGGACAAGGCCTGGGCGGCGATGATGATCAACGAGAAGCCCGGCGGCCACGGCGAGCGCTCGGTCGCGGTCGGCACGTTGGACATGGCGATCTGGGATGCGGTCGCCAAGATCGCCGACAAGCCGCTGTTCCGTCTGCTCGCGGAGCGGCACGGCCGCAAGGCCGAACCGCGCGTCTTCGTCTACGCTGCCGGCGGCTACTACTATCCCGGCAAGGATCTCTCGGCGCTCCGCCGCGAGATGCGCGGCTATCTCGAGCGTGGCTACAATGTCGTGAAGATGAAGATCGGCGGCGCCCCGATCGATGAGGACCGTGAGCGCATCGAGGCCGTGCTCGATGAGATCGGCTCCGGCCATCAGCTCGCCGTCGACGCCAATGGCCGCTTCGACCTGGAGACTGCGATCGCCTACGCCAAGATGCTGCGCGACTATCCGCTGTTCTGGTACGAGGAGGCGGGCGATCCGCTCGACTATCACCTGCAGGCGACGCTGGCTGACTTCTATCCCGGCCCGATGGCCACCGGCGAGAACCTGTTCAGCCACCAGGACGCGCGCAACCTCATTCGCTATGGCGGCATGCGTCCCGATCGCGACTGGCTGCAATTCGACTGCGCGCTGTCCTACGGCCTGTGCGAATATCTGCGCACGCTCGACGTGCTCAGGACCTACGGCTGGTCGCCGTCACGCTGCATCCCGCATGGTGGACACCAGATGTCGCTCAACATCGCCGCCGGCCTCGGCCTCGGCGGCAATGAGAGCTATCCCGACCTGTTCCAGCCCTATGGTGGCTTCCCCGACGGCGTGAAGGTGATCGATGGCCACATCACGATGCTGGACCTCCCCGGCATCGGCTTCGAGGGCAAATCCGATCTCTATGCCGAGATGCGCGCGCTCAGCGCGTGAAGCTGAGCGGGGCGTCCGACGGCCGCCCCAGCGTCATTGCGAGCGCAGCGAAGCAATCCAGACGGTCTCCGCAGAGGGATTCTGGATTGCTTCGCTGCGCTCGCAATGACGGAGGAGAGAGGATCAGTTCCTTCAGCGACCTTTACGCAGGCGCGAGCCCATCAGGCATGTCCGCGCTCCATCGCATCCATCGCTGTCGTCCCGGGCAAGCCGCGATGGCGCGAAGCGACGGCGTGGTGCCGACCCGGGACCCATACCCCCAGGGAGATGTGATGGCGCGAGATGTGGGACCAGTCTTGTCCCTCAACGGCGGCGGTGGCTATGGATCCCTGCGTTCGCAGGGATGACAGCGCGGACTGCAGCAACGTCGAGGATTACCGTTGGCGCGCTACGCCTTCGCAGTCTTCGACGCCAGCGCATCGGCGACCGCGGTTCTGATATCGGCGACCGAGAACGGCTTGGTGATGACATCATGCGCGATCGCGCTGAGATTCGACGCCCGCTCGCGCTGATGGGCAAAGCCCGTCATCAGCAGGATGGTCAAATCGGGAAAATCGCGTGCTGCCGACAGCGCCAGCGCGATGCCGTCCATGATGGGCATCTGGATGTCGGTCAGCAGCAGGTCGAAGGCGCCGGCCTCGCGCGTCAGGATGTCGAGCGCCTCGGCACCGTCCTGCGCCGTCACGATCTCATGTCCATCCATGGCAATGGCGCGCGCGACCAAGGTCCGCATCGAATCTTCGTCGTCGGCGATCAGCACGCGCGACATGTCGTTTCGTCTCCGTGTCGTGGGCCCCGCGAGAGAGCCGCGAGACCGGAACCATCATGCACTGCCGGCGGCGAGGTCGCGCCGGTTGAAGAACCGTATATCGATATTGCGGCCTTCGGGAGGGGGCGAGGCGAGCCGCGACTTGAACGTCGTGCGCTCGCCGGGCTTGAGCGCGGTCTGATCGAGCAGCGTGTTCCAGGCGTAGATCTCGGTGCCCTGCGCGTCACGGACGCTGAAACGCAACCGCGGCAGATCGACCGATTTCTTCGTCAGGCTGACGATCGTTCCCTCGATCACCAGCACCGGCTTGCCGTCGACGGTTTCGGTCGCCACCTTCAGGTCCTTGAAGTTCAGGCCGCGCAGGTTCACCTCGAGCCCGACCAGCTTGTAGAACGACGCCGTCTGCGGCAGCAGCCTGACGACGTCGGCGCGCCACACCACCAGCGCAATCGTGAGCGCCGCCATGGCAGCCGTCAGCACCGGCAGGTTCAACAGCTTATTGCCTGGGAAATCCGGCAACGTCGGGCGCCTGATGAGCTTGCGGAGACCGGCGAGGCGCGAAGCCCCGCCCTGCGCCGGCTGCTCGGCATCGGCTGTGTCGTCGGGCTCGGCGAGGGCATCCTCGGGCCAGCCGGCAGCCAGCGGCGGACTTTCCACATCGGGCGTCCGTTCGTCGTCGTCTTCCTGGCGCGCGAGGGCTTCCCACTCGTCGGCGGCGTCACGGGGCGCGGCCGACGCGCCGGCCTCCGCCATGGCAGGCATGGGGGCGGGCGCCTCGACCGCATCCTCCGGTCGTGCCAGCCAGACCTCCTTGCAACGGGAACAGCGTACGCTGCGGCCAGCCATACCCAGGGTTGCCAGGTCGATGGCATAAGATGTCGTACAATGAGGGCAAACGATGAACATCGCGCCTGTTCTCCAACGGCCATTGCCGCTTTGTTTCCGACAGTTCGTGCTACAAGGACCGCCATGTCGACGAACTTCGGAACTCAATCGCGCCAATGGTACACGGCGACCGTTAACGAACCGGAAACCATAACGGGCGCTCAATCGGGCCATCGTACCGCTGAGCTTGGAGCGTGCGGGTCTGCCGCGCACGCGGTCGAACGGAGCTGACGCTTTGGTTCGGTTCGAAAATGTTGGGCTGCGCTATGGATTGGGGCCGGAGATTCTCCGCGACCTCAGTTTCCAGATTCCTGCCCATTCCTTCCAGTTTCTCACCGGCCCGTCGGGCGCCGGCAAGACCTCGCTGCTGAAGCTGCTGTTCCTGTCGCTGCGGCCGACCCGCGGTCTGGTCAATCTGTTCGGCTACGACATCTCGCTGCTCAGCAAGGAAGAGATCGCCGATCTGCGCAAGCGCATCGGCATCGTGCTGCAGGACTTCCGGCTGCTCGACCACATGACGACCTATGAGAACGTGGCGTTGCCGTTTCGCGTCATGGGCCGCGACGAGTCAAGCTATCGCAAGGAGGTCATCGACCTCCTGAAATGGGTCGGCCTCGGCGAGCGCATGGATGCGCTGCCGCCGATCCTGTCGGGTGGTGAGAAGCAGCGCGCGGCGATCGCGCGCGCCGTGATCTCGCGGCCGCAGCTGCTGCTCGCGGACGAGCCGACCGGCAACGTCGATCCGACGCTCGGCCGCCGCCTGCTGCGGCTGTTCATCGAACTGAACCGCTCGGGCACGGCGGTGATCATCGCAACCCATGACATCACGCTGATGGACCAATACGAGGCCCGCCGGCTGGTGCTGCATCAGGGACGATTGCACATCTATGAGTAGCGTAGACGATCGCGGCCTCCTGGTCGATCTCGGCGACGACCGCCCGCAACTGCCGGCGCAGGCCCGCATCGTGTCGCCGATCGTGCCGCGCGCCTCGATCGCGGGCCGTGCGCTGGTCGCCGTGGTGGCGATCATGACCTTCCTGGCCTCGATCACGACCGGCGGCGTGCTGCTGGTCAGCGAGTCCGCGGCCGAATGGCAGTCGGAGGTGGCGAGCGAGATCACGGTTCAGGTTCGCCCCAAGACCGGCCGGGATCTCGAGCGCGACATTGCCCTGGTGACGGAGGCGATGCGGGCGCAGTCCGGAATCGTGGAGGTCCGGCCATTCACGAAGGAGGAATCGAGCAAGCTGCTGGAGCCGTGGCTCGGCAGCGGCTTGTCGTTCGATGAGCTTCCGGTGCCCCGCGTCATCATCGCACGCGTCCAGCCCGGCACCAGCTTCGATCTCAACGCCCTGCGCGCCCGCGTGATCCAGGTTGCGCCGACCGCCAGCGTGGATGACCACCGCGCCTGGATCGAGCGCATGCGCTCGATGACCGGTGCAACCCTGTTTGCAGGCTTCGGCATTCTCGTGCTGGTGATCGCGGCCACCATCATCTCGGTGTCGTTCGCGACCCGCGGCGCGATGGCCGCGAACCGGCCGATCGTCGAGGTGCTGCATTTCGTCGGCGCCGGTGACCGCTACATCGCCAATCACTTCCTGCGGCACTTTTTGCAGCTCGGACTGGAGGGGGGCGTGATCGGCGGCGGCCTTGCGATGCTCGGATTCGGGTTCTCGGAGTCGATCGCCAATTGGTTCTCCGGCACCCCCGTCGGCGATCAGTTTGCGGCATTGCTCGGGACGTTCTCGCTGCGCCCGCTCGGCTATGTCGCGATCGCGCTGCAGGCCATCGTGATCGCCGCGGTGACCGGCTGGGCCGCACGCCGGACCCTGTTCACGACGCTGGCGAGCATCGACTGATGGCGGCTTCTATCCCCAGCCGTCTCGTTGCGGATTTCACTTGGCCCGAAAACCGCCTAAAATCGTCTGCGCCGGGGTGAGGCAGGACGGGGTGAGCTGGGTCACGAACACGGCGGAGGTCGCGCGCCAGGATCGGCGGCGAGCGAACGTGATCGGGAGGCCGGCGAAACCTGCCTGCGTTCCCGGACTTGAACGACGGGATCGCGCGACGGCATGGCGCCGCGCGCAGGCAGGCAAGGACAAGCCAGGCGTTGCATGGAGCCGGAGACCGACCATAGCAGGCGAAAGCTGCCGCTCACCGTGGCGGTGTGGCGGACGCTCGCGGGCGCCGTGGCGACACTCGGGCTCGGCTTCTTCGTCGCCGCGGTCGGTTTCGTCGGCTTCCTCTCGCAATTGCGCGGTGCCGAGATCCAGCCCGAGCGAAAGGCGGACGGAATCGTGGTCCTGACCGGCGGCTCGTCGCGCGTGTCGGACGCGGTGGAACTCCTAGCGGGAGGCTATGGCCGGCGGCTGCTGATCTCCGGCGTGCACCCGACCAACGAGGCCAGCAACATCACCAGGTCGCTGCCCGAGGCGCGATCATTCATCAACTGCTGCGTCGATCTGGATTATTCGGCGATCAACACCCGCAGCAACGCCGCGCAGACGCGGCGGTGGGCCAGCGAGCGCGGCTTCAAGTCGCTGATCGTGGTGACGTCGAACTATCACATGCCGCGGGCCATCGTCGAACTGTCGCATGCGATGCCGAGCATGGATCTCATTCCGTACGCCGTCGTCGGCGAGAAATGGCGTGACGAGCCGTGGTGGACCAGCGCGCCGACGCTGCGACTTCTGCTGTCCGAATATGCCAAATTTGTCGCCGCCGAGATGCGGCTGCGGCTGGCCGATCTCGGCCTCGATCTCGCGCCCGAGGTCGATCCGCCAACCGGCTCGGTGGCGCGCCGACCGACGACGGCGCAAGCCAATTGAACTGGGTTTCTGATGGTCTCGATCTTCCTGCGTTCGCTGCTGTTCAACATCCTGTTCTACCCGAACTTCGTGCTCTGGGCGCTGATCGCGTTGCCGACCCTGGCGATGCCCCGCAAGGCGCTGCTGCGCGTCGCCAATTGGTGGGCGCAGAGCAACATTTTGTTGATGCGCGTCGTCTGCAACATCCGCGTCGAATATCGCGGCGTCGAAAAGATCCCGAAGGGGCCGCTGATCGTCGCCGCCAAGCATCAGTCGATGTGGGAGACGATCTCGCTGCTGCATTTCTTCGATGCGCCGTTCTTCGTTCTCAAACGCGAGCTGCTGCGGATTCCCTTGTTCGGACAATATCTGGTCAAGGCGGACATGATCGCGATCGACCGCAGCTCCGGCGCCCGCGCGTTGAAGCAGGTGATGCGGCGGGCGGCGGAGGAGGTGAAGCACGGCCGTCAGTTTGTGATTTTTCCGGAAGGCACGCGGCGCCCGGCGGGCGCACCGCCGGACTACAAGGGCGGGGTCGGCTTGATCTACACGGATTGCGGCGTGCCGTGCCTGCCGGTGGCGCTGAACTCAGGGCTGTTCTGGCCGCGTCGCACATTCCTGCGCTATCCGGGCACGCTTGTGGTGGAGTTTCTTGATCCGCTGCCGCCGGGCCTGCCACGCGATGAATTCATGCAGCGGATCCAAAGCGTGATCGAGGAGGCCACCAATCGGCTGGTCGCCGCAGGGCAGGCCGAGCAGGCCCGGCTGTTCGGCCGCATAGCGGCGGCGGTGAAAGCTTGACGCGTGCTATGGCGGCGCACCTTCCGGCGCAGGATGCAGCGAGTGGCCGTCATCGTGCAGCATCGTTGCGAGCCGATGCAACTGCGTGTCGCGAAGGCCCTGCGCCTCGATCGCCTTCACAGTCGAGATCACGTAGTCGCGATTGGCGCCGGACTGGCCGTGACCCTGACGCACATGGCGCAACTGTTCCTGCGGCGACAACCGGCCGGCATATTGCACATGGCCGCGATCGACCACGTAGACCAGCGCGCTCACCCGCTCGCGGGCGTCGTTCTCCAGCCATACCGAGCGCGTCACTTCGCGATACACCGAGGTCACCTGCTCACGCGCCCGCAAATACGCGATGGTCTCGTCGCGCTTGTCTCCTGCCACCCGAAACGCAATGCCGCGACACGCGCCGCCGCGATCGAGACCGAGCACGAGGCCGGGCTTCTCCGGCGTTCCGCGGTGGACGAACGAATACACACAGAGCGCGCGATGCTCGCCGATCAACCGCGCCGGCACCTGCTCGAGAAAGGCGAATCCGGGTCGCCACATCAGCGAGCCGTAGCCGAAGACCCAGAGGTCGCCGTGGGGAAGGTCGCGTTCGGAGAGGGTCATTGCGGACATCAATGCGGAGGCCTAAGTGTGGTGCTCGCGAATTGTTAATCTAGATACACAATCCGTGATCGCCGAATTGCCAAAATTGCTGCCCAAAGGGTGTCCTGCATGTCTCGTTTGCCGCAACCGCCGCGCAGGCGCTCTCGCTGGGGGCTTTTCATAGCTCCCGTCCTGCTCCTGATCGCCGCCGTCGCGTGGAGCGCATTCTGGTTCTTCGCCGCTTCGCAAGTGGATGTCCAGGCCGACGCCTGGCGTGCGCGCGAAGCGAAGTCCGGCCGCGTCTTCGATTGCGCGAACCGCTCGGTCGCCGGCTTTCCGTTCCGGCTCGAGGTCCGCTGTACGGATCCGAACGTAGCCCTGTTTTCGCAGGCCGCCGGCACGCCCTTGATGAACGCCAAGCTCGACGAGATTCTCGTCGTCGCACAGGTGTGGGACCCGAAGCGGGTCATCGCGGAATTCAAGGGACCCGCTATGATCGCCGACGGTCGCGGACCGGCCTCGTTCTCCGTGAACTGGCGCGTCGGTGAGGCCAGTGTCCGCGGTCTGCCAGGGCCGCCGCAGCGCGCCGACCTCGTGTTCGAACAACCGACCATCGACCGCATCGAGGGCAACACTGCCGTGCCCGCCGCGCGCGCCGATCATGCCGAATTGCACGGCCGTGTTGCCGAGGGCTCGCCGTCCGACCATCCGGTGCTGGAGACTGCGTTGCAGATCGCGAACGGCAGCATCCAAGGCAGCCATCCTCTGCTTGCCGAACCGTTCAATACCGACGTCCAGGCCCGCGTCACGGGTCTCAAGGACTTCAGGCCCAAACCCTGGCCGGAGCGGTTTCGCGAGATCCAGGCGGCGGGCGGTCATGTCGAGATCGTCCAGTCGCGCATCCAGCAGGGCGAGCTGCTGGCCGTCGCCTCGGGCACGCTCAGCCTGACCGCCAATGGCGGCATCGATGGCGAAGTGCAGATGACGGTCGCGGGGATCGAAAAGGTCATTCCGGCGCTCGGCCTCGACAAGATGCTCGAAAACGGCGTGCCGCAGGGGACGCTCGATCGCGTAGCGCCGGGTGTGAAGTCGCAGGACGTCAACAACCTGCTCGGTGCGCTCGACCGCGCCATTCCCGGCCTCGGCAAGGTCGTCAAGCAGAACGCCAGTGTCGGCGTCGCGCTCGGCATCAATGCGCTCGGCAAGGAGGCCACGCTCGAAGGGCGCAAGGCACGGACCTTCCCGTTGCGCTTCGCCGACGGGGTCGTGGTGCTCGGTCCGTTCAAGGTCGCCCGCGTCCCACCGCTGTTCTGAAGCCTTCAGGGCTTCTTCAACTGCGGCAGCGGCCGGCCGAAGTCCGGCGCCGCCGAATCCTGGCCGATGTCGACGATGCCGCGGCGGATCGCGCGGGTGCGGGTGAAGTGATCGAACAGCGCATCGCCGTCGCCGCGGCGGATCGCCCGCGTCAGCTTGGAGAGGTCCTCGGTGAAGGTGCCGAGCATGTCGAGCACGGCATCCTTGTTGCTCAGGAAGATGTCGCGCCACATCGTCGGGTCGGAGGCGGCGATGCGGGTGAAATCGCGAAAGCCGCCGGCGGAGAACTTGATCACCTCGGACTCGGTCACCTGCGCCAGCTCGTCGGCGGTGCCGACGATGGTGTAGGCGATCAGATGCGGCAGATGGCTGGTGATCGCGAGCACGCGGTCATGATGATCCGGCGTCATGATCTCGACCTTGGCGCCAAGCGCGGCCCAGAACGCGCGGAGACGATCGATCGCGTCGGCATCTACACCGTCGGGTGGCGTCAGGATGCACCAGCGGTTGATGAACAGCTCGGCGAAGCCAGAGTCCGGTCCCGAATTCTCGGTGCCGGCGACCGGATGCGCCGGTACGAAATGAACACGCGCCGGCAGGTGCGGCGCCATGTCGCGAACGATGGCGCCCTTCACGGAGCCGACGTCGGAGACGATGGCGCCGGTCTTCAGATGCGGCGCGATCTCGGCCGCGACCGGACCGCACGCGCCGACGGGAATGCAGAGGATGACGAGGTCGGCATCCTTGACCGCCTCCGCATTGCTCGCAACGACGCGGTCGACGATGCCGAGCTCGGTCACGCGGGCGCGGGTCTTGTCCGAACGCGCCGTGGTGACGATTTCGCCGGCCATGCCTTGCAGCCGCGCCGCGCGCGCGATCGAGCCGCCGATCAGGCCGAAGCCGATCAGCGCGATGCGTTCGAACCGTCCCGCGACGCTCACTTCGCCCTCATGAATTCGCTGAGAGCCTCGACGACCAGACGATTGGCCTCCTCGGTGCCGATCGTCATGCGCAGCGCATTCGGCAGCTTGTAGTTGGCGAGCGCGCGCAGCACGAGGCCGCGCCGTGTCAGGAATTCGTCGGCCTCGACCGCGGTGCGGCCCTTGTCGGTCGGGAAGTGGATCAGGATGAAGTTGGTGACGCTCGGCGTCACTTTCAGCCCGAGCTTGCCGATCTCCTCAGTGAGCCAGTTGCGCCAGGTCTCGGTGTGTGCCTTCGACATCTGCTGATGCGCGGTGTCCTCGATCGCGGCGACCGCAGCGAGCATCGCGGGCGAGGAGACGTTGAACGGCCCGCGGATGCGGTTGATGGCATCGACGATGTGCGCCGGGCCGAACATCCAGCCGACGCGGAGCGCCGCGAGGCCGTGGATCTTGGAAAAGGTGTGGGTGACGACGGTGTTCTCGGTCGTCGCGACCAGCTCGATCCCGAACTCATAATCGTTGCGCGAGACGTAGTCGGCATAGGCGGCGTCGAGCACCAGCACGACATGCGAGGGAAGGCCGGCGCGCAGCCGCTTGACCTCGTCGAACGGGATGTAGGTGCCGGTCGGGTTGTTCGGATTGGCGAGCCACACGAGCTTGGTGCGCGGCGTCACCGCGGCCAGGATCGCGTCGACGTCGGTGCGATACTCCGTCTCGGCGGCAACCACGTTCCTGGCGCCGCAGCCCATGGTCGCGATCGGATAGACCAGGAAGCCGTGCGCGGTCGAGATCGCCTCGTCGCCTTGCCCGAGAAAGGTGTGTGCCAGCAGATTCAGGATCTCGTCGGAGCCGGCGCCGCAGACGATGCGGCCGGGGTCGAGGCCATAGGTGCGGCCGATGGCCTCGCGCAGCACCCGCGAGGTGCCTTCCGGATAATCTTCCAGATGCGTGGCCGCGCTCTTGAAGGCGTCGATCGCCTTGGGTGAAGGACCGAACGGAGTCTCGTTCGCCGACAGCTTGAACACCTTGCGGCCCGGCTCGGGCTTCGGGCTCTTGCCCGGCGTGTAGGGCGCAATCTCGAGGATGCCGGGATTCGGCACGGGGCGGTTCATCGTCAACTCCGGAAAATCATCACTGGCGCGGGGCGTCTCAGCTGGGAACCGTATAGCGTTTCGCATGGCCGCCGACGAGGGCCGTCGAGCGGACCGAGGCGCCCGCCGCGATCAGGGCAGCCTTGATCTTGTCGAGGTTCGACGGCGACTCGATCGACACCAACAGCGCCGCGCCGTCGAAGGCGGTATCGGGCACCGCGATGACGTCGGCGAGCGGCGACAGCGCGCGGGACACCTGCGCATTCCAGCCGGAGACGCGGATGCTCCAGGTCTCGACCTCCAGCACCAGCGCGTCGTCCGCGACGCGCGAGATCGCGAACACCGGCAGCGCCGCCGGATGGTCGGCCCGCTCGATGAACGGCATCCGCGCGATGATCTTCGGCGCGCCCGCGGGCTCCAGCGTGATCCACCACGGCGTATGCCCCGAGGTCGTCGACACCAGCGCGAGATCGCCCTTCGAGCGCGCCACGGCTTCGACGGCGGCCTGGGCGCTGAAATGGGCGACATAAGGCACCACGAAGCCGAAATGGAACCTGGCGGAATCGCGCATCGCGGATTCGCCGACCGACACGTCGGCGTGAACCGAGAACGGCGCCTGCACGTAAGTGAACGTCGAGACGATCACGCGCCAGATGCCCTCGACGGTGTCGAGCGGCAGGATGCCGCGATGGCGCTGTACCAGGCGCCGCATCATGTCGGCCTCTCGCGCCGGCCGGAACGCCGAGCCGACCTCCTGCGTCTTCTTGACCTTGATCAGCCGGTCGATGATGTCGGCCCTGTTCATCAGGAGCTGATGGACCTGCTCGTCGATCGCGTCGATCTCCTTGCGCAAATCGGCAAGCGAAGGCGGGGCAGGCGGCGGGTTGGACATGGGCTGGTCACTCTTCGCAGGCCACCGGTTAACGTGCGGCCGACTGGAACGGATGTCGTTCTCTCCGATGCGGGAGACGCGCGCAACAGCAAGTTTACCTTGTGCCGCCTAGGCTTGGCTGGTTTGCAGCCGTGGGGCGCCCGATCGGCGGTCAACCCCAGCTTGCCTTGACGCGGAGCGCCCGCGGGACTAGTTTCTGCCTGTTCCGTGGTCATTTGAGCCGGCCGGCTTGCAGCCACGTTAAAAAACTCGCTAAACAGGCCGGGGGCGTTATCGATCCCGGCCGAACCCCAGTTCAGGCCGGGTTTTTCATGGCCTGATGTGTCACGTGGTTCGGGAGCCCTTGCCGGATGGCCGGGGTGAGAGACATGACAGGCCTGACGCCGAAACCCACCTCCGCGCTGCGCACGATTGCGCCCGAAGAGCGCTCGCACGAGGTCGATCATCCGAGCTCGCTGGTCGCGCAGTTCGGTGCCGACAAGCCGCTCAGGCTCGATTGCGGCGTCGACCTGTCGCCGTTCCAGATCGCCTACCAGACCTATGGCGAGCTCAACGCCGACAGATCGAACGCGGTCCTGGTCTGCCACGCGCTGACCGGCGACCAGCACGTCGCCAACCGTCATCCGGTCACCGGCAAGCCGGGCTGGTGGGAGACGCTGGTCGGCCCCGGCCGCCCGCTCGACCCGAGCCGCTATTTCATCATCTGCTCCAACGTGATTGGCGGCTGCATGGGCTCGACCGGACCGGCCTCGCTGAACCCTGCGACCGGCAAGGTCTGGGGGCTCGATTTCCCGATCATCACCATCCCCGACATGGTGCGCGCCCAGGCGATGCTGATCGACCATCTCGGCATCGACACGCTGTTCGCCGTGGTCGGCGGCTCGATGGGCGGCATGCAGGCGCTGCAATGGACGGTGGCCTATCCGCAACGCGTGTTCGCCACGCTCGCGATCGCCTGTGCCACGCGGCACTCGGCGCAGAACATCGCCTTCCACGAGCTCGGCCGCCAGGCCGTCATGGCCGATCCGGATTGGGACCACGGACGCTACGGCGACAAGGGCGTCCATCCGCATCGCGGCCTCGCGGTGGCGCGGATGGCCGCGCATATCACCTATCTGTCGGATGCAGCCCTGCATCGCAAGTTCGGCCGCCGCATGCAGGACCGCGAGTTGCCGACGTTCTCGTTCGACGCCGATTTCCAGGTCGAGAGCTATCTGCGCTATCAGGGCTCGTCCTTCGTCGAGCGCTTCGATGCCAACTCCTATCTCTATTTGACGCGCGCGATGGACTATTTCGACATCGCCGGCGACCACGATGGCGTGCTGGCGGCGGCGTTCCGCGGCATCAAGACCCGCTTCTGCGTGGTGTCCTTCACCAGCGACTGGCTGTTTCCGACTTCGGAGTCGCGGGCGCTGGTGCATGCGCTCAACGCGTCCAGCGCGCGGGTGTCGTTTGCCGAGATCGAGACCGACAGGGGGCACGACGCGTTCCTGCTCGACGTCCCCGAGTTCTTCGAGATCGCCAGCGCTTTTCTCGATTCCGCCGGCAAGGCGCGCGGCCTCAAGGTCGCGACGGGAGGCTGAGACATGAGCATGCAGGGTGTGCTGCCGCTGAACGGATTCTCCGGCGGCGAGGTGCTGGCCTATCGGCCCGATCATCTCCTGATCGCCGGCATGGTCGAGAGCGGTTCCAAGGTGCTCGACATCGGCTGCGGCGACGGTGACCTGCTGCAGCTGCTCGAGAGCCGCGGCATCGACGGCCGCGGCATCGAGCTGTCGCGCGAGGGCGTCAACCATTGTGTCGCCAAGGGCCTCGCGGTGGTGCAGGGCGATGCCGACACCGATCTCGTCGATTATCCCGACGATGCGTTCGACTACGTGGTCCTGTCGCAGACCCTGCAGGCGACGCGGCGGCCCAAGACGGTGCTGGAAAATCTCCTGCGCATCGGCCGCCGTGCCATCGTCACCTTCCCGAATTTCGGCTTCTGGCGGCTGCGGCTGCAGCTGCTGGTCGGCGGCCACATGCCGCGCACCGACAATCTGCCTTTCACCTGGTACGACACGCCGAACATCCATTTCTGCACCATCAAGGACTTCGTGCAGCTCTGCGACGAGATCGGCGTCAAGATGGAGCGCGCCGTCGCACTTGATAGTTACGGCCGTCCCTTGCGCGTCGCCATGCCCTGGTGGTTCTGGAACATGTTCGGCGAGCAGGGGGTGTTTCTTCTGAGCAGGGCGGAGAAGGGGCGGTAGGGAGACGGGGGGCGACCGCAGCCCCGGGGCCTTGTTGAAGTTTGTGGCCCGCTCTCCCGGCCATCCACGTCTTGCAGTATGGCGAGATGGCGGGCGGCTACGTGTACTTCATGACTAATCGTCCCAACGGTGCGCTCTATGTCGGCGTGACCAGCGATCTCATGCGCCGTGTCTTTCAGCATCGATCCGGCTTGGTTGATGGCTTCACCAGGCGGTATGGCTTGAAGCGATTGGTGTACTTTGAAGTCTTCGACGACATTCAGAGCGCGATCCAACGGGAGCACAACATCAAGCATTGGTCGCGCGCCTGGAAGATTGGACTGATCCTTGCGAGCAATCCCGACTGGGACGATCTCTACGATAGGATCACAGCTTGAGGCGTGCACGAGGACGGACGTGGATGGCCGGGACAAGCCCGGCCATGACGAGCTTGGGGTGGCGGGATTTCACTTTTCAAAGAGCCGATGGCGGTTGAGACAAGGCTGCGCATCCCCGCGGCGCATCTGCGCCCGAGCTATGCGTCATGCATCGCCTCCGATAGCGAAGAGGCGCAGGGAAGGCCGGATGCTGGCCGCACCCATGGCCCGCCTGCGGAAAAAATGCAGGCGGCAGGAACCACAGGTACGAGCCGGAACACCCGGCCTTCCCTGCGCGATGGTTGAACGGCTGCTTCGCATTCTCCTCGGTGCGCCGGGCTTTTTGGCCACCGTGTCGCGCAATGCGCTTGCGCGCATCGCGCTGGATACCAGCATCGGGGTATCAGGACCGCGCGACTTGACCGTGCGTGCCGGAATTGCTCGTCCGCGCGAGGAAGCCCCACGCGCAATCCGACACGCCCACCGCATCCCACCTCAGCGTTCGTGACGACCGCGATACGCCCCTCTTGCAGTGAGGCGGGACGGGCGGAAATCTGCGCTTGATTTGGCCGACGACGCAAGCCGCGATCGTGCGACAAACTAACACGACGGGCAGTCCGTGCATGAGGCTCATGCGCAAACTGCCCGTCGTGCAACGTCTGATGCCGTTCCTACGGCTTGCCCCGTGATCTACAGCAAGCCGACCTTGTGCATGATGTCGCGGATCTGCGCCGGACTGGGATCACCGACCGCCGGGCTGGACCACTCGCTGGTCGTCGTTGCCGGGCCCCTGGCAACCGAACCGGCTCCGTTGAGCTTGCCATTGGGCGCCTGCGGCACCAGCGTGGGAGACGTCGCACCGCTCTGCGCCTCGCCGCGCGCCAGTCCGAGCAGGCGACGGAGAACGTCGAGCGAGGGATCGGCCGTGGGCGCGGAGGCCACGCCCGCTTCCAGGCCGAGTGCGCGCATCGCGTTCGGCAGTCCGGCACCCGAACGGTTGGGATCGCCGAACTGCAGCGGCGTCGATGTCTCCTTCAGGATCTGGAACAGCCGCTCCACACGCCGCGCGTCGCGTGTCGCGAACTGGCCCTTGAAGTCGGGATGATGCGCCAGCACGAGCGCGGCGAGACCGGTGACGTGCGGCGTGGCCATCGAGGTGCCGTCCCAGGCCCCGAAGCCATCCGTCGGCAGCGAGGACACGATGCCGACGCCCGGCGCGCAGACGTCGATCTCCGGCCCGAAGCAACTGAACTTCGCCGGAAAATATCCGTCGGCGCTCCGGAAGCCGTCCAACCCCTGCTGGGCGTGGAAGCTGTCCTCGGGAAACTCGCCCCATTTGCCCATCGCGGCGACCGCCAGGCAATGCGGCGTCGAGCCCGGAAACTGGACCGGCCCCGACGAGTTTCCCGCGGCGACGATACAGGCGAGGCCCATCTGCTTGGCCCGCAAGATCCGCTCCTCGATGATCTGCGACGGCTCGCCGCCGCCCAGACTCATGTTGGCGACGTCGATGCCATTCTCCATGCAGTAGTCGAGCGCCGAGACGAGATCGCTGAACCGGCCGCCCGGGAAGATCCGGCAGACATGGATTTCGGCCGCCGGAGCGAAGCCGCGAATGCCTCCGCCGGAGCCGATCGGTCCGCCGGCGATGATCCCGGCGCAATGCGAGCCGTGACCGATGGTATCGACGGTCCAACTCGCGGGATCATTGCCGACGATGCTCTTGCCGATCGTGACGCTGTGCAGATTGCGATGCGTCGGCGCGGCGCCGGAATCGATCACCGCAATCTTCACTCCCGCGCCGTTATAGGCGAGGGGCAGGCGATCGAGGCCCATCGCGCGCTGGCCCCAACCCAGCAATTGCTGGCCGGGAAATCCGCGCAGATAGGCGCCGAGCGTCTTCGCGGCGATGCGGTTCACGCTGTCGGGGGTCAGTTGCGGACGATCGAGCCAGAAGGTCCAGTAATCGACCCGCGGCTTGATCAGGATCGAGCGGATGGTGTCGGGCGTCTCGCCCTGAATCTTGAGCGTGACGCGGCCGCTGGCGTCGGTGACGCCCTGAACCGGCCACACGCTGCCGAACACGTACACTTCCACCTCCGGCAGCGGGCCGCTCTCGCCGACCACTTCGATCGTCGTCGAGAACCCGTCGGCCAAGGGAATGAGAACGCCGGGATTGGGAAGCTGGTGCGGCGCCGGCACCTGGGGGACGGTCGGATCGAGCATGTAGGTGAGCGGCGCATCGCGCTCGACCGCGAGCCGTGCTCCGGCCTGGGCCTTCAGCAATTCGGCCTTGTCGGGCGCCATGCGGGCCAGCACCATCGGGCCGAGCGGTGCTTGTCCTGGGTCGGCGCTCTGAAATCCGAGCAGGCGCGGCGGCTGAATTGTCTTCACCACGTCGATGTCGGGGCTGTTTGTCAGTTGCTGGACGATGAAGTCGGCGCTGAAGGTCCCAAGCCCCATCTGCTGGCGCGGTGCCAGGATGTACTGCGCCCGCCGTTGCGAGATCGTCGCGCCGGGTTGACCCGTTGCTGGCGCCGCCGTGCCGCCGTCGCTGCGGCTGGTCCCTTGTGCGGCTGGGGCTGATGCGGCGGTCACCCGTGCTGCGGCCTGCGGTGCGGCAGCGGCCTCGGCTGACGGCTGCGCCGCTCCGGGTTGTGCTCCGGTGCCGTTGACGGCCGTGCCGGCCGCATCCTTCTGATCCGAGATTTCAGGCTTGCTTCGTGCGGCCATTTGCGGGCTCCTTCATCCTCGCTCGTGACATCGTCGGGAGGCGCCGCTGAAGTCAGCCGGCGCCAAAGGGTTTCAGCGGAGCGTTCGGCTCCACCACGATCGTGCTGAAAGTCGATCGGAGGCGATCGGCCTGGCTCTTCGTCATCGACAGGATGACGACGTCGGGTGCGACCTGACCGACGCGTTTCACGCTGGGCTCGCGGCTCAAGTGATCAGCGAGCTGGCCGGACTTGACCGGCTCGCCTTGCACGATGAATTCCTGTTCTGAGTTCGGATCCGCCATGCGTCGTTCCCTCCATGTCAGGTCGGCGGTGGGCGGACTTTTCGTGCGCCCACCGCTTCACTCTCTTGGACCCGCGTTGCGATATCGCGGGTCGTTGCTTCCAATCGGTCGTCCTAGTGCATCGTGCCGGCGGGCTGGCCGGTGCTGAAGATGCCGAGCGTGTGCCCGATGTTGAGGCCGGTCTGCGCGCCCTGTCCGATCTTCTTCAGCACGCTCCAGAAGCCCTGCAGCTCCATGTCGGTGGGCTGCGCCGCGGCCTGCTGGCCCGGCTGGCCGGCGCTGAAGATGCCGAGATTGTGCCCGACGTCGAGGCCGGTCTGGACGCCCTGTCCGATCTTCTTGAGCACGCTCCAGAAGCTCTGCAGCTCCATGTCGGTCGGCTGCGCGGCCGCCGACTGCTGGCCCGGCTGGCCGGCGCTGAAGATGCCGAGATTGTGGCCGACGTCGAGGCCGGTCTGGACGCCCTGGCCGATCTTCTTGAGCACGCTCCAGAAGCTCTGCAGCTCCATGTCGGTCGGCTGCGCCGCCGCAGCGGCTTGCGGACCGGTGCTGAAGATGCCGAGGTTGTGGCCGACATTGATGCCGGTCTGGACGCCCTGACCGATCTTCTTGAGCACGCTCCAGAAGCCCTGCAGTTCCATGTCGGTCGGCTGCGCCGCGGCGGTGGCGGCTTGCGGACCGGTGCTGAAGATGCCGAGGTTGTGGCCGACATTGATGCCGGTCTGGACGCCCTGACCGATCTTCTTGAGCACGCTCCAGAAGCCCTGCAGCTCCATGTCGGTCGGCTGTGCCGCGGCGGTGGCGGCTTGCGGACCGACGCTGAAGATGCCGAGGTTGTGGCCGACGTTGAGGCCGGTCTGGGCGCCCTGTCCGATCTTCTTGAGCACGCTCCAGAAGCCCTGCAGCTCCATGTCGGTCGGCTGCGCCGCGGCGGCGGCCTGCGGATCGGTGCTGAAGATGCCGAGGTTGTGGCCGACATTGAGGCCGGTCTGGACGCCCTGTCCGATCTTCTTGAGCACGCTCCAGAAGCCCTGCAACTCCATCTCCGACGGCTGCTCGGTGCCGGGGCCGACGGAGAACGGCGCGAACCCGCCCGCGATTCCGCCGATGGCGCCGCCGAAGTCCCGGCCGGTCTTGCCGCCGATCAGGCGTCCGATCGCTTGTCCGGCGAACCTGCCGAGAACGGAGCCGAAGATCCCTTCGGGATTCAGTTGACCAAAGTCCTCAGTCGATTGCTGCATGCCACTCATGTTGAGCCTCCTCGCTCGTTATCTGACCTCTGAGCGACGCGCCGCTTGACCTCATCAGGAGTAGTTGCTGCGCGACGTCGATCGAGGGCGATGTTGCGCGTGTGGCCGTGATGCAAGTGTCAAGCGGGGCGTGAAAGTGCCGTCAAAATCGATCATGTGAGGCACGCATGGAGCAAGGGTCGCGCGGATCGTCAGACGCGAAGCATGCGCCTGATTTCGCGTTGCAGGGTTTCGGTTGCGCTCTCCGGTGTGGCACCGACCTGCTTGCGCAGGACGGTGCGGCAGAAGTCATATTGACGCAGGGCGTCGGCGCGGCGACCCTGCTGTGCGTAGCAGCGCATCAGGGTGCGGTGGACGTCCTCCTGCAGCGGATCGGCGGCCAGCACGCGCAACGAGAATGTCTTGGCGATCTCCACATGTTCGGGGCCGCCGACGTCCAGCAGGCCCGCGATGGCCCGTATCGCTCGCGTCTTCAGTCGTTGACGCTCGGCGGAGAGCCATGCCTCGAACGCGCAGGACGTCGAGCTGATGCCGTCGAGCAACTCGCCTCGGAACAGCGCGGCGGCGCGCGCCATGGTTTCCAGATCGCCGAGCTGCAGCAGCAGCTCGAACTCCTGCACGTCGGTGCTGACGGCGTTCGGATGGATGCGGATGTCGTCCCGTTCCGCCGAAATGATGTCGGCGCATTGCGGCAGCACCCGGCGCAGCGTCAACAGGGCCTGGCGAAGGTTTGCGCGCGCGTTGTCGCCGAAGCGGCCTTCCCACAGGAGTGCGGCAAGCTTGCTGCGTGAAATGCCGTGCGGAGAGGTAAGGGCGAGATAGCCCAGGAGTGTTGCAGCCTTGCGGCTTGGGATGACGACCTGCTCGCCGGAGACGCGTTTGATTTCAAGACCGCCAAAGAGATTGATACGCAGCAGACTCATTGTCTCTCTCCTCTGAATGGCGACTCGCTGCGATCGGCGTCAGCCTGCAGAAGTCGAGCTTCTCGTGCGATGAGAATGAGCGGCTGCAGCCGGATCAGGTCTGCACAGTCGTCGCCGAAGGGCGAGCCGCCACGCTGTCGTTGTCATCGTCGAAATGAGATCGGCAATGCAGTTAAGTCTGTCCGAGCAACGTTCGGTTCAATCTTGGATTGTATGACGAAGCGACACCGGGCCGGCTGGGCTTGCAGTATGCACTCCATCGGGTCCAGTCTGCGCGCAGCCGGAACCGCACGCTGTGAGCTACGGCACACTCGAGGACGGACACGCGCGTTGCGGTATCCTCTGGTCATGGTGATGAAGCACGGGATTGTTCCGATGAGATCGTTCCGCAAGGAACTTTGGTTCCAGACACCGGGCCGTCGCGCTTTCATCAACATCACGGATGATGTCGAGGCGGCGCTGAAGGAGAGCGGGGTGCGCGAGGGACTCGTGCTGGTCAACGCCATGCACATCACCGCGTCGGTCTTCATCAATGACGACGAGAGCGGGCTGCATTTCGACTACGAGCAATGGCTGGAGAAGCTGGCGCCGCACGAGCCAGTGGCGGGCTATCGCCACAACCGGACCGGCGAGGACAATGCCGACGCCCACATGAAGCGCCAGATCATGGGCCGCGAGGTCGTGGTCGCGATCACCGGCGGCAAGCTCGATTTCGGTCCGTGGGAACAGATCTTCTACGGCGAGTTCGACGGCGGTCGGCGCAAGCGCGTGCTGATCAAGATCATCGGCGAGTAGGCGAGTCCGTCGCGACATTGGCAGGGCTTGCTCGAACAGGCCGTCATTGCGAGGAGCGCAAGCGACGAAGCAATCCAGGGCCACGACGGTAGCTTGTCTGCGTAGCCCTGGATCGCTTCGCTGGCGCTCGCGATGACGGAGGAGGTGGCAATAGCCTCAGCTGTCATGCCCGCGCAGGCTGGCAGAGTCCGATGCATGTTGGACGTGATCGTCGCTGGAATGGGCAAAGCCGGCTCGAAGCAGCCTGGCCCGCTGCGCCTTGCGTGTCGAGCAAAGCGGCAACGCTTCGGCTGCGCAACTATCCCGCCATCGACCGCGGATCCCGCGGCCCCCATCGCCCGGCCTCGACCAGCGCGATGAAGCGCTCGACCGACGCGTTGAACAGCGCCGGCTCCTCCAGATTCAACACATGGCCGGACTTCGGGAAGAACGTCAGCCCCGATGCCGGCAGGTGCTGCTTGAGGAACAGGCTCGGCGCGATGCAGGCGTCGTCCTCGTCGCCGCAGATGATGAGGGTCGGCGTCGGCACGCCGCGGATGGCGTCGGTCATTGTAAAGATCGAGGGCCGGCCACCCTGGAAACCGCGCATCGTGTTGGCTGAGCCGCGCGCGTCATGGCGGGCGAGGGCGGCGTAGAAGTCGGCGTGGCCGCGCGGGTCCTTGACCAGGAAGGGAATGCGGCCGGGCGCCTCGCGCGTCACCCTGGCGGTCTCGGCTGAGTCCAGGGTCTCGAACTGCTCGGCGGTCGCGCGGCACTGGGCGCGGAAGGCGTCGAGTTGCTCAAGGCTGGAGCCTGAGCCGACCCCGGCCAGCACCATCGAGCGGATGCGCCCCGGCGCGTTCAGCGCCACCTGCAGCGAGGAATAGGAGCCCATCGACAGGCCGACGAAGTGGGCGCTGGCGATGCCGAGATGGTCCAGCACCGCCAGCGCGTCGGTGTAGAAGTGCACGTAGCTGTAGACGTCGGGCGCGGCCGGCACGTCCGAGGGCGTGTAGCCGCGCGCGGCGTAGGCGATGCAGCGGTGGCGCCGCGCGAAGTAGCGCAGCTGCGGCTCCCAATTGGTGTGGTCGGCGGCGAACTCGTGCAGGAAGATGAGCGGCGTGCCGGCGCCGACCTCTTCGAAATAGAGGCGAACGCCGTCTTTCGCCGTTGCGTGGGGCATCGTCAGCTCCTCCCGTGTCACGTGTTGCATGATGACGAGTCGCGCGACACGCGACAATGGTCGGGCCGGCGCCTTGTTTTCGCCGCGACATAGACTCGGAATCACCCTCTCGTCGCCAGCCTTTCGCCGTCGATGGTCATGGTTTCGTCACACCGCAACATTTTACGGACCGCCGCTGGCGGCTTGCAGAGGGGCCGCGCTGAGGGACCAGGGGGTGCCAAGTCAGGTACTGGGGGAAGTAACAGAAGGATTGAGTATGGTTGTGTCTACCCTTCGCCGGTCGCTTCACATCGTTGCGTTAACCATGTGCTCGGCAGTCGTCGCCGTCACCGCAACACCGGCTTCGGCCCGTCCGCATCACGGCTCCGGGCATCATGCCCACCGCAGCCACGGCGGCCATCACTACGCAAGATATCATCACCACGGCCGGTCCGTCGCCCGGTTGTCGCGCTGGGAGCGCGGCGTGGCGCGGGTGCAGGTGAGCGGCGTTGCCGACGCGCAGGCCAGCGTCATGATGCCGGGCACGGCGTCTGACGGCATGGCGTCGTCCGGCGGCTTCGGCGGCGGCAGCAGCGTCGTCTCCGCGGCGCGCAGCTACATCGGCAGCGGCAACCCGACCGGCCGGCGCAGCCTGTGGTGCGCCCGTTTCATGAACATGGTGCTGGAGCGGACCGGCCATCGCGGCACCGGCTCCGACATGGCGCGCTCGTTCGCGAGCTATGGCCAGCGCGTCTCCGGCCCGCAGGTCGGCGCGATCGCGGTCATGAGCCGCCGTGGCGGCGGACATGTCGGCGTGGTCTCGGGCGTCGATGCCCAGGGCAACCCGATCGTCATCTCCGGCAACAACGGCAACCGCGTGCGCGAGACCGCGGTGTCGCGCGGCCGGGTGTATGCGTATGTGATGCCGAACTAACCAATCTCGAACTGATATGAATCGAGCCGTCGAGGCTCGCTCGGTGTGCGCCTCCCCCGCTTGCGGGGGAGGTCGCATCGCATCGAAGATGCGATGCGGGTGGGGGAAGTCTCTCCACACGAAGATTTTCGGGTGGGGCGGCCCCCACCCCAACCCTCCCCCGCACGCGGGAGAGGGGGCGCGCCGCCGATGCGGCCAGCGCTCGAACTACACCAGCCGCGGCTGCTCCACGGCGAGTTCGTCGCCAACGGCGATATCACCGGCTTCGATCACCTCGGCGTAGATGCCGCATTCATTGTTGCCGCGGTGCTGCATCAGCGCGGGCGGGATGTCGAGGTTTCGGGCGGCGGTGTCCGGGTCGACGTTGACGGCGGCGCAGCGGGTCGTGGCCTTGACGACCTTGAGCCGCGCCGCGCCGATGCACAGCGTTTCGCCTAACAGCTCTGTCTCGCGCCAGGCCGGCCAGCCGGTGACGTAGACGTTGGCGCGGAAGCGCAGCGGATGCACGGGAGCGCCGACCAGCTTCTCGAGCTCGGCGAGAGAGGCGAGGTTGATGATCGAGACCACCTTGCGCGCCAAGTCCGTGAAACTGTAGCCGCCGCCCGACAGCAGCTTTGGTGGCCCGCGCAGCTCGTCGGCGAACTCGCCTGCGAAAAAGCGCTCGATCGCCGCGCGGCCTTCGGGGCTCTCGAGATCGCCTTGCACGACGACGGCGTCGTCCTTGCGGATGGTGAGGACATTCGTTGCGTCGTCGAAGATGGTCTTGAAGCCGGCGAGGCGCTCGTTGCGCATCAGCATGAGATACGCCGTCTTCGGCCGCCAGACCGGAGCGTCCGGATCGAACCCGCTGGGGCCGTTCTCCAAGGCGTAGCGGCGGTCGGCCGGCAAGGTCTGGCCGATCCGCAAAGGTGCCGTCTGCAATGGTTCCGGGGTAAGGCCCTTGACCGGATAGCGGTACAGGCCGGCGATGCGCGCGGGAGGGGTCTGGCTCATGCCGCCTCATAGGAGATTCCCATGGCCGCGGCCAGGGCACACGAATTTGTGAAACGGCCTCTTCCGTTTTTGGCCCGCCTTCCCACATTTCAGCTCAAGCCGGGCGCAAGCCGGCGACGTCAGGGGTGCGGCGTTGATGGACGTCAACGTGCGCGGTCCGAAACCCAATGAAGATGCTGAAATCGTGCCTTCGGGGCGTCACAGCAGGCTGAGGGAAATATCATGAATATCGAAAAATATACCGAGCGCGCCCGGGGCTTCATCCAATCGGCGCAATCGCTGGCCGTGCGCGACGGCCATCAGCAGTTCTCGCCGCTGCATCTGCTGAAAGTCCTGCTCGACGACGGCGAGGGACTCGCGGGCGGTCTCATCGACCGCGCCGGCGGCAATTCGCGCGCGATCCTGAAAGCGACCGAGGATGCGCTGGGCAAGCTGCCGAAGGTGTCGGGCAGCGGCGCCGGACAGGTCTATCTGTCGCCCGAGCTGGCGCGCGCCTTCGACGCGGCGGAGAAGGCGGCCGAGAAGGCCGGCGATAGTTTTGTCACGGTCGAGCGGCTGCTGCTCGGGCTGACGCTGGAGAAGAACAGCGAAGCAGGCGGCATCCTCGCCAAGGGCGGCGTCACCGCGCAGAACCTCAACGCGGCGATCGAATCCCTGCGCAAGGGCCGTACCGCCGACTCGGCGACCGCCGAGAATGCGTATGATGCGCTGAAGAAATATGCCCGCGACCTGACCCAGGCGGCGCGCGACGGCAAGCTCGATCCGGTGATCGGCCGCGACGAGGAGATCCGCCGTACGATTCAAGTTCTGTCCCGGCGCACCAAGAACAATCCCGTACTGATCGGCGAGCCCGGCGTCGGCAAGACCGCGATCGTCGAGGGCCTCGCGCTGCGCATCGTCAATGGCGACGTGCCGGAGAGCCTGAAGGACAAGCGGCTGTTGTCGCTCGATCTCGGCTCCCTGATCGCGGGCGCGAAATATCGCGGCGAGTTCGAGGAGCGGCTGAAGGCCGTGCTGCAGGAGGTCACGTCGGCCGAAGGCACCTTCGTGCTGTTCATCGACGAGATGCATACCCTGATCGGCGCCGGCAAGGCCGACGGCGCGATGGATGCGTCGAACCTGCTGAAGCCCGCGCTCGCTCGCGGCGAGCTGCACTGCATCGGCGCGACCACGCTCGACGAGTATCAGAAGCATGTCGAGAAGGACGCCGCGCTGGCGCGGCGCTTCCAGCCGGTCTACGTCACCGAGCCGACGGTCGAGGACACCATCTCGATCCTGCGCGGCCTGAAGGATAAATACGAGCAGCATCACGGCGTGCGCATCACCGATTCCGCGCTGGTGGCCTCGGCGACGCTGTCGAACCGCTACATCACCGACCGCTTCCTGCCCGACAAGGCCATCGACCTGATGGACGAGGCGGGCGCGCGGCTGAAGATGCAGGTCGATTCCAAGCCGGAAGAGCTGGATTCGATGGATCGCGAGATCATCCGGCTCAAGATCGAGCAGGAAGCGCTGAAGAAGGAGACCGATCCGGGATCCAAGAGCCGGCTGCTGACCTTGGAAAAGGAGCTCGCCGATCTCTCGGAGAAGTCGGCTGGCCTGACTGCGCGCTGGAGCGCGGAGAAGGACAAGCTGTCGAACGCGCAGAAGCTCAAGAGCGAGCTGGACGGCCTGCGCATCGAGCTCGCCAACGCGCAGCGCCGCGGCGAGTATCAAAAAGCGGGCGAGCTGGCCTATGGCCGCATCCCGGAGCTGGAGAAGCAGCTGGCCGACATCGAGGCCAAGGAGAATGCCGGCGAGATGATGGAGGAGGCGGTCACCGCCAACCACATCGCGCAGGTGGTCTCGCGCTGGACCGGCGTGCCGGTGGACAAGATGCTCGAGGGCGAGAAGGACAAGCTCCTGCGCATGGAGGATTCTCTCGGCAAGCGCGTCGTCGGCCAGTTCGAGGCCGTGCATGCGGTCGCGACCGCCGTGCGGCGCTCGCGCGCCGGCCTGCAGGACCCGAACCGACCGATGGGCTCGTTCATGTTCTTGGGCCCCACCGGTGTCGGCAAGACCGAGCTGACCAAGGCGCTCGCCGAGTATCTGTTCAACGACGAGACCGCGATGGTCCGGCTCGACATGTCCGAGTACATGGAGAAGCACTCGGTGTCGCGGCTGATCGGCGCGCCTCCCGGCTATGTCGGCTATGACGAGGGCGGAGCGCTGACAGAGGCCGTGCGGCGCCGGCCGTACCAGGTCGTCTTGTTCGACGAGATCGAGAAGGCGCATCCGGATGTCTTCAACGTGCTGCTGCAGGTGCTCGACGACGGCCGCCTGACCGACGGCCAGGGCCGCACCGTCGACTTCCGCAACACGCTGATCATCATGACCAGCAATCTCGGCTCCGAGTTCCTGGTCAATCAGCCGGAGGGCGAGGATACGTCGGAGGTGCGCGAGCTGGTGATGGGCACGGTGCGCGGGCATTTCCGGCCCGAGTTCCTCAACCGCGTCGACGAGATCATCCTGTTCCACCGCTTGCAGAAGAGCGAGATGGGGCGGATCGTCGAGATCCAGTTCACACGGCTCCAGAAGCTGCTGGAGGAGCGCAAGATCACCTTGTCCCTGGATGGCGACGCGCGCGACTGGCTCGCCGCCAAGGGCTGGGATCCGGCCTACGGCGCACGTCCCTTGAAGCGGGTGATCCAGCGCAGCGTGCAGGATCCGCTCGCCGAGATGATCCTCGCCGGCGATGTCAAGGACGGCGACAAGGTCGCCATCTCCTCGGAAGGCAATGTGCTGACCTTCAACGGCAAGGCGCATCGCACCGCCGAGATCGCGACGTTCGAGGCGCCGATCCCGAAGCGCAAGCTGAACTGAAGCGGCGCTGCGCGGAATGCAAGCAAAGGCGGCCCGCGCTGAGCGATCAGCGCGGGCCGCCTGCATCGGCAAAAAGACTTCCTTGGGTTGAACGGACCAGCCCGGCGAGGCCGGGTTTTTAGCGGCTGACCTGGATCGGGCCGGCGTCGGAGATGCGCGAGGCACCGGCGCCGCGGCTGGTCATCATCTGGTCGACGCGATCGCGCTCCTTCTCGAAGCTGGCCATGATCTGGCCTTCGAGCGACCGGCCGCGCGGCAGCTTCACGCGCATCGGGTCGACGAAGCGGCCGTTGACCAGGATCTCATAGTGGACGTGCGGGCCGGTCGACATGCCGGTCGAGCCGACGAAACCGACGACCTGGCCCTGGCGCACGCGCTTGCCGGGCTCCATGCCCTTGGCAAACGCCGACAAGTGGCCATAGGCCGTCTCGTAGCCGTTGTTGTGCTTGATGCGGATGTACTTGCCGTAACCGCCTTCGGTGCCGACCTTCTCGAGAACGCCGTTGCCGGAGGCGAAGATCGGGGTGCCGTAGGCGGTGGCCCAGTCGACGCCGGTGTGCATCTTCACATAGCCGAGGATCGGATGGCGGCGGCCGCCGAAGCCGGAGCGCATGATCGCGTTGTTGACCGGCTTGCGCACCAGGAACTTCTTCGCGCTCTTCCCGGTCTCGTCGTAATAGTCGACGACGCTGTCGTCGGGGGTCTGGAACCGGTAGTATTTCTTGGTCTCGCCGCCGACCGTCAGCGCAGCGAACAGCACCTCGGTCTTGTCGTTGTTGCCGGGCTTGTCGTCATCGTCGCCGGCATAGAAGACGTCGAACGAATCGCCCGGCTGCACCTTGCGCTGGAAGTCGACGTCGTAGGAATAGATCCGGACCATGTCCTCGATGACCGGCGTGGGCACCTTGTTGCGCATCGCCGTCTCGTAGATGCTCTGATAGAGGCGGACACCGGTGCCGTCATCCTCCTCGTCATTGGTGTTGTCGGCGGTCTCGGTGACCGTGTTCATGCTCTGCGCGTCCACGGCGACGTATCGTCCGAGGTCCGACAGCGCGGCCACCGCCTCGATCATGGTGTCGTTGGCGATGATGACCCGGAACGGCTGCAGCCGGGCGCCGGGGGCAGGGCCGGACGGCGCCATCAGGATACGGAGCTTCTCGCCTTCCTTCAGCCCGCCGTCACGGCCGCGTGGGCCGAGCTGGGCGGCAATCGCCCTGGCCTCGTCGGGCGTCGCGCCCTGGTCGCGCAGGATCGAGGTGACGGTATCGCCCTTCTTGACCAGATGGACACGCTCGCCGAGCGGATTGCCGCCGGTGATCTGGTCCTTGGTCTTGGGGAGCAAGGTGACATTTTCCGGCACCACCCGGGTCTCGAAGCCGGCGTAAGGATCTGGCGAGGTGCCGTCATTGGCGTAGGACAGTTTCAGGTCGCCGCCTTGGACGGCCTGTGCACCGGCCGCGTCAGCGGCGGCATTGGCGAGCGAGGCGTAGCGGACGCCGCCATTGTTGCCGCGCCAGTTCGCCGCATCGCGAACCCGCATGACGATTTCGTCGAGCGCCACCGAGGTCGCGATCTTCGCCTTGGGGAGCACCGCGGCGAGATCCTTGGTCACGAACGAGACTTCGGCGTCGGGCTCGACGGCCTCCGGATTGTTCGGATCCTCGCCGGACCCGGTCTTGTCGTTGTCGGTGTCGCTCAGCAGGCGCTGGGCGTTGAACGGCGGGATCTTGGCGGAAAGATCGCTCGTCGTCATCGACAGGTTGCCCGAGATCCGGACATAGGGACGGACCCGGATCAGCTCGCGCGATCCGGCGCGGGTCACGGTCGAGATGCGCACCACATTGCGCGCCGCCGCCGCTTCGCTCGGTGGCGGCAGGCGATCGCTCTTGCGCAGGGTGGCAACGCGGTCATTGGCGCCGAAGGCGCCGCGCAGCGCGCTCTCCATCCGCTCCGGCATGCGAGCGAAGGTCATTTCGCCGTCGAGCGACGCAAAAACGGCGCCGCCGATCAGGGCTGCGCCGCATAGACCAGTCAGAATCGTACCGGAGAACCATTGCACGGAGACGCGGCGGCGATCGATCACCGCGGCCTCGGAGCCATCGACCGATAGCGGCGGCTCATGACCGAGATCGATCATGCCGACCTCGCGTCCATACCCTCCGCGTGACGTCCGATGGTTCAACCTTCGTCCCCCAAGTTCAAAGTCAGCGCCGAAATCACTCAGCTGCCGGTCGGCTTAACGTCCAAGACAAACGGCTCGGAATGATGGCGCGCTTCTGACGGTTCGAGACTCTCTGGCCCGAAAGCCGGAATCCGCGAACCGCTATTGTTCTTCAGGATCTCTCGATGTCGTCTCGGCCGTATGAGTCAGGCGAAGGGCTCGCCACTTCCTTGATCTGGATCATCCTTGAATCGATGGCGGTCCCCGCTGGACCCAAATCAACCCAGGTCGATGCTTAACAAATCGTCGCAGGATTGTGGCCCAAGTGGGGCACGAAGTCCGCAAGAAGTCTGGGTTCTCTGGCCGTCCCGGAAAAAATGATTCGATGCGACGATTTGTTGACATTGGGCGTTGACACCCCGATCGGACCCCCCTATAAGCACGGTCACTGAGCGCGGCGCCGCTTCGGGACACACCGAGGCGAGCATTCGCGCCAATATTGCTCCTCACTTCTGCTGAGCGATGCACAACCGGTAGAACCCGGTTGCTCATCGACGTCGGAAAAGGTTGGGCGACCCCTCCATCCGAGGGTGGGACTGAGGTCCCGGGCTGTTTGACAAGTGAAGATGAAGAAAGAGAAACGTGGACGGCGGAGTCCTTGCGGGTCTCGGGATTGAGAGCTTCGGCTTTTGGTTCTGGGATCGGACGAGAAGACTTCGGCGGACAATGTTTCAAAGGTAACACCATGGTTTTCGCGCTGTGAAGCGTGGAGATCGATTGGTGGGACCTCGTCAAACGTTGTGATCAGCCGGTTCAAAGCTTCAAGTTCAACTTGAGAGTTTGATCCTGGCTCAGAGCGAACGCTGGCGGCAGGCTTAACACATGCAAGTCGAGCGGGCGTAGCAATACGTCAGCGGCAGACGGGTGAGTAACGCGTGGGAACGTACCTTTTGGTTCGGAACAACACAGGGAAACTTGTGCTAATACCGGATAAGCCCTTACGGGGAAAGATTTATCGCCGAAAGATCGGCCCGCGTCTGATTAGCTAGTTGGTGGGGTAATGGCCCACCAAGGCGACGATCAGTAGCTGGTCTGAGAGGATGATCAGCCACATTGGGACTGAGACACGGCCCAAACTCCTACGGGAGGCAGCAGTGGGGAATATTGGACAATGGGGGCAACCCTGATCCAGCCATGCCGCGTGAGTGATGAAGGCCCTAGGGTTGTAAAGCTCTTTTGTGCGGGAAGATAATGACGGTACCGCAAGAATAAGCCCCGGCTAACTTCGTGCCAGCAGCCGCGGTAATACGAAGGGGGCTAGCGTTGCTCGGAATCACTGGGCGTAAAGGGTGCGTAGGCGGGTCTTTAAGTCAGGGGTGAAATCCTGGAGCTCAACTCCAGAACTGCCTTTGATACTGAAGATCTTGAGTTCGGGAGAGGTGAGTGGAACTGCGAGTGTAGAGGTGAAATTCGTAGATATTCGCAAGAACACCAGTGGCGAAGGCGGCTCACTGGCCCGATACTGACGCTGAGGCACGAAAGCGTGGGGAGCAAACAGGATTAGATACCCTGGTAGTCCACGCCGTAAACGATGAATGCCAGCCGTTGGTGGGTTTACTCACCAGTGGCGCAGCTAACGCTTTAAGCATTCCGCCTGGGGAGTACGGTCGCAAGATTAAAACTCAAAGGAATTGACGGGGGCCCGCACAAGCGGTGGAGCATGTGGTTTAATTCGACGCAACGCGCAGAACCTTACCAGCCCTTGACATGTTTGGGACCGGTCGCAGAGATGTGACCTTCTCTTCGGAGCCCGAAACACAGGTGCTGCATGGCTGTCGTCAGCTCGTGTCGTGAGATGTTGGGTTAAGTCCCGCAACGAGCGCAACCCCCGTCCTTAGTTGCTACCATTTAGTTGAGCACTCTAAGGAGACTGCCGGTGATAAGCCGCGAGGAAGGTGGGGATGACGTCAAGTCCTCATGGCCCTTACGGGCTGGGCTACACACGTGCTACAATGGCGGTGACAGTGGGAAGCTAAGGGGCAACCCTTCGCAAATCTCAAAAAGCCGTCTCAGTTCGGATTGGGCTCTGCAACTCGAGCCCATGAAGTTGGAATCGCTAGTAATCGTGGATCAGCACGCCACGGTGAATACGTTCCCGGGCCTTGTACACACCGCCCGTCACACCATGGGAGTTGGCTTTACCTGAAGGCGGTGCGCTAACCAGCAATGGAGGCAGCCGACCACGGTAGGGTCAGCGACTGGGGTGAAGTCGTAACAAGGTAGCCGTAGGGGAACCTGCGGCTGGATCACCTCCTTTCTAAGGATGGCTCTTCAGCAAGGTCAGATTTTCGGATCTGTCGCTTCTATCGAGCTGTTTTAGAAACATCAGGGGCCACCGAGACCGCCAGGTCTTGCGTGAGCTCCATTGGCGGGATTTCGCCGTCTTCGTTTCTCTTTCTTCGCGGACGAACACGCTGCCTGGGGCTGCGCGGTCGCTGCTTTTGCTTCGTAGGCTTTGGCCTTCGCGGGCCGGGTGGTGACGAGCTTCGAGCGTTAGGGCTTGTAGCTCAGTTGGTTAGAGCGCGCGCTTGATAAGCGTGAGGTCGGAAGTTCAAGTCTTCCCAGGCCCACCACGCTTCGCCTGCGGCTTCGCGTGGCACGCCGCGCTCTCCAATGAGCGAAGCGTGTCCGGCGTAGCCACTTGGCGAAGACGGGCGCTATGCTTCGTCTTCTGGTTACGGGGCCATAGCTCAGCTGGGAGAGCGCGTGCTTTGCAAGCATGAGGTCGTCGGTTCGATCCCGTCTGGCTCCACCAGATGGTTTGATTGCCGAGCGATCGCTTGACAGCGTTGGTTCAACATCGTCCGCGAGACAACACTTCGCATCTTCTGATCCTCACCGGGATTACAGAAGACTGCGTGTTATCTGACATCGTGAAGAGGAGATCGATCCGAGTAGGGTCGTGCAATGGAGCGTCACCGCGCAAGCGGTCCGCGCTCCGACTATGCACCGACGCCTTCACTATCTCCGGGTCATTTCGGCGCAGGCTGGAAGCTGTGAAGCATCCCGTCTGTTGTAAATGACTCTGTTAGCTGCGCTTGACCGCACGGCTATCGGTTCGATCTTAAGAAGCAAGCTGGTCTTTCTAATCATTGTCCGCGCTGCTCTACGCCTTGTCCCTCGGGACGGGTGAGGGCGGTGAACATTCTGCCGAGTGTGTGGACATTGATAATGAGAGCAATCAAGTGCCTTAAGGGTGTTCGGTGGATGCCTTGGCGCTGAGAGGCGATGAAGGACGTGCTACGCTGCGATAAGCCGTGGGGAGCTGCGAAGAAGCTTTGATCCGCGGATTTCCGAATGGGGAAACCCACCTTCGATAGCCGGAACTCCAAGACCTCCGGGTTTTGGTGTTCGATCAGGAGACTGTGACGATCCCGAGCCGTGAGGTTTTGGATTTCCGGTTATCAAGAGAAGGTATGAGACTTCTGAATCCATAGGAGGTTTCAAGCGAACCCAGGGAACTGAAACATCTAAGTACCTGGAGGAAAGGACATCAACCGAGACTCCGCTAGTAGTGGCGAGCGAACGCGGACCAGGCCAGTCATGAATGCAAGCCAACCAGAACCTGTCAGGAAAGCAGGGCCTCAGAGGGTGATAGCCCCGTATGGGTAATGCAAGCATTCATGCTCGAGTAAGGCGGGACACGTGAAATCCTGTCTGAACATGGGGGGACCACCCTCCAAGCCTAAGTACTCCTCAGCGACCGATAGTGAACCAGTACCGTGAGGGAAAGGTGAAAAGCACCCCGACGAGGGGAGTGAAATAGACCTGAAACCGGACACCTACAAACAGACGGAGCCCAAGATGCGTTCTGGGTGACGTCGTACCTTTTGTATTATGGGCCAGCGACTTAATTTAACGAGCAAGCTTAAGCCGATAGGCGTAGGCGTAGCGAAAGCGAGTCTGAATAGGGCGTCAAGTTCGTTGTATTAGACCCGAAACCTAGTGATCTAGCCATGAGCAGGTTGAAGGTGAGGTAACACTCACTGGAGGACCGAACGGGTGCCTGTTGAAAAAGGCTCCGATGACTTGTGGTTAGGGGTGAAAGGCCAATCAAACTGGGAAATAGCTGGTTCTCCGCGAAAGATATTTAGGTATCGCCTCGGACGAATACCTCAGGGGGT
>NZ_JAUHJF010000008.1:237500-263739 GCF_032380995.1 Bradyrhizobium sp. SZCCHNR2028
CGCGCTGACCGACAAGCAGATCGAAAACGTGCTGGCGTCGCAGAAGGACATGGATGCCGTCACCGATAAGCTTCCCGAGAACGCGCCACCGGACCAGAAGGTGGTGACGCAGCTCGATGGCGTCGCCAAGAAATACGGTTTCGCCAGCTATGACGATTTCAACATCGTCGTCGACAACATCAGCCTGGTGATGGGCGGCATCGATCCGAAGACGAAAAAGTACGTCGGTCCCGAAGCCGTCATCAAACAGCAGATCGATCAGGTCCAGGCCGATAACAAGATGAAGCCCGACGACAAGAAGCAGGTCCTCAACGATCTGAACGCGGCGCTGAAGGCGAAGCCGCCGGAGGTCGAGAACAAGGGCAACATCGATCTCGTCGTCAAATATTACGACAAGCTCGCAGCTGCCTTCGGCGAGGATGACAACTGAGCCCCAGACGTCACGTGATCTCAGAGCCCCGGCCGTCGGTCGGGGCTTTTTATTGACCGCGGGAGGGGTGAGGCTCGGGAGTGAATCAGCGCGCGAACGCCATTTCCATCCCTTTGCGGGTCGCGACGATATCGCTGTCCATGTTGTCCACGTCGACGTCGCCCCACCGCACGACTGCACCATGAGCAACGTCGTCGGTGAGCTTCACGCGATGCGCCAATCCGATCGGCAGCGCCCCAAGCTGGAGGCTTGTACGCGCCGGAATCACCTTGCCCCAGACCGTGTAGCCGCCCTCACCATCGAGCATCTCGCCGGCGCGCAGGTCCTTCTTGGCGACGGCGACGACGTCGCCGCGGAAACCGAGCGGCTGTCCGGTCGGCTCGCGCCGCAGCGCCGCCGACAGCACCGAGACGTTCAGCTCCAACCCGATCAGGTGATAGGGCTTGTACATCGCCGCATAGCGGCCGCTGGCGTCCGTCTTCAGGCCGTATTGGCGGAAGCAGTCGGCTGCGTAGTCGTTCGGCGCCTCCAGCACGACATAGACGCCCCAGCGCAGATCGCGAAACACCGGCCGTCCGTCGCGTTCCAGCGATGACACCACTTCGACCATGCCCGATCGTTCCAGCACGCCGCCGCGGTCGCGCGGGCGCAGGACATGGGGCAGATCATCGACACCGCAGGGTGGAAACAGCAGTCCGTCCGTGGGCACGTCGAGCCCGGTCGCGTTGGCGATCGCGGCCATCTCGATGGCCGACTTGGTGCCGTCGAGGAAGGAATTGAACATCTGCGGGTTCATGCCGGCAGACTGTGCTTCGCCCGCCGTCAGCCCGTAATGCTGCCAGACGCCGTCCGGCGTCACGTCGTGATAGGCCGGCAGATATTTCGTGCCCTTGCCGGCCGCGACCACGTGGAAGCCGGTCGCGCGTGCCCAGTCGACGAGTTCGGCTGTCAGCGCCGGCTGGTCGCCATAGGCCAGCGAATAGACCACGCCCGCCTTGCGCGCCTCTTCCGCAAGAAGCGGCCCGGCCAGCACGTCGGCCTCGACATTGACCATCACGATGTGCTTGCCAGCCTTGATCGCGGCGCGCGCATGGCGGATGCCGGCAGCAGGATTGCCGGTCGCTTCGACAACGACGTCAACGCCGTCACCCGTCGCCTTCGAACCATCGGGGCTGAAATTCGTGCGCGCGATCAGCTCGGCGCTCCAGCCGACCGTCCGGCACGCGTCGCGGGCGCGCTCGGGATCGAGGTCGATGATGACGGGGACCTCGAGGCCCGCGACATGCGGTACCTGCGCCAGAAACATCGAGCCGAATTTGCCGGCGCCGATCAGTGCCACGCGGACGGGCTTGCCGGAGGCATTGCGCGCTTGGAGGAGGGCGTGGAGGTTCATTGGAGAATTCCAGTGTTTCTTGGAGGCGCGGTAGGGCGGCTATCAGTTTCCCCGTCATGGCCGGGCTTGACCCGGCCATCCATCTCCAACGGGGGCCGTCGTCCTGATTGATGGATGGCCGGGTCAAGCCCGGGCATGACGACATTTTTCGTGGCGAGTGCTGTGCTCTACTCCGCCGCTTCGCGATGCGCCCGCGCCAGTTGTAGCAGCGCATCGTCCGGCAGCGTCACAATCGGCGTGAAGTCGCGATGCGCGATGTAGTCGGGCCGCGTGGGCGTGCGGATATGGTTCGAGACGGCGTTGAGCGTGAGGTACACGATCTTGCGCGGATAGGGTGTGATGTTGCCGGCGGAGCCGTGCACAAGATTGCCGTGGAACATCAGCATGCCGCCCGGCTTTCCGGTTGGCGCGACGATGCCGCCTTCTGCGACCAGCCGCGTCACCGTCGCCTCGTCCAAGGTCCACAATGGATAGGAGGTGGTCGCGAGATCATGCGACGCCTCGAGGTCGCCGGCATGCTGGCTGCGCGGCACCAGCATCAAGGGGCCGTTGATCGGCATGACCTCGTCGAGGAAGATCGCGATGTTCATCGCGCGCGGCTCCGGCATGCCGTCGTCGCGCTTCCAGGTGCCGTAGTCCTGGTGCCATTGCCAGACATCGCCGGTGAAGGCCGATTTGGCGTTGATCTTGAACTGATGCATGTAGACCTTCTCGCCGAAGATCTGCTCGATCGGCTCGATCATGCGCGGATGCGCCGCGAGCACGCGGAAGGCGTCGTTGTAGAGATGGGCGGCAAACGCCGTGCGCGGCGCGCCGCTCCTTTCGCGCCAGACCTCGGGCCTGTTGGCGGCGTAGATCGCCTCCGCCTCGTGGGCGAGGAACGCGGTCTCCTCCGGGCTGAACAGCTCGGGCAGGAACAGCCAGCCCTCGCGGTTGAAGAATGCAATCTGCTCCGGGGTCAGCTTCATGTCCTTCTCCCTCGCCTTGGCTTCCTCGGACGGGGCGCCCGCTCTTTGCGCCGGGCTGCCTCTGCGTCGTGCTCCCATCCTCTCGGCCTGCCGATGGGCGTCACGGTGCTTCCGCTGTCGACATTGGCAGAATCCGGGTGGATCGCAACATTCTCCAAGCCTATTTTGACTGGCAGATGATACGGGGCAGATCGACGATGGAGCCCACCATGTCTGACCACTTCTACGCACTTTTCGAGACCGCGATCGGCACTTGCGCGATCGCCTGGGGACCGCGCGGAATCAACGCGGTGCAACTGCCGATGGGCGGCGTCGCGCAGACCCGGACCCGGATGCAGCAGCGCCACCCGGGCATCGCCGAGGATGAGCCGCCGGCGCATGTGCAGCGCGTCATCACCCGCGTCAAGGCGCTACTGGCCGGAGAGCCGGATGATCTCACCGACGTGGCTCTCGATCTCGACGGCGTCAGCGCATTCCAGCGCGGCGTCTACGACATCGCGCGCCGGATCCCGCCGGGCCGGACCCTGACCTATGGCGACATCGCCAAACAGCTCGGCGGCGTCGAGTTGTCGCGCGAGGTCGGTCAGGCGCTGGGCCGCAACCCGTGTCCCATCGTGGTGCCATGCCATCGCGTGCTCGCGGCCGGCAACAAGCCGGGCGGCTTCTCCGCCAATGGTGGCGTCGACACCAAGCTGAGGATGCTGGCGATCGAGGGCGCCGCGGTGAACCATACGCCCAGCCTGTTCGATTGACGGCAGAACGCTACTGGAAGGCGGGTTTGATCTCCGGCGCGGTTCGCTCTATGCGGTGGCGCGGTCTCGACCCCGCCAACCCATCTCCGAGCTGAGCGCGCCGATGAAAATTCCGACCCTTCCCTTCACCGTGACCGACTGGTCGGCCGTTCCCGTGACCGAGCATCCGGGAGAGCAGGGCACGGCCTATTGGCGGACGCTGATGATCGGCGACATCCGGGTGCGGCAGGTCGAGTACACGCCGGGCTATCTTGCCGATCATTGGTGCGATCGCGGCCACATCCTGCTGGTGCTGGAAGGCGAGCTCGAGAGCGAGCTCAAGGACGGCCGCAGGTTCACTCTGTCGGCGGGCATGAGCTATCAGGTCTCCGACTTCGGCGACGCTGCCCATCGGTCCTTTACGCCGAAAGGCGCCAAGCTGTTCATCGTCGACTGAGATCTGCGAGCGTTACACGGTCTCGCAGGCGAAGCCGTTGCCCTTGCGCCTGATACGCCCGACCGAGGGCGAGGGAAAATGGGCCGTGCAGCACAGCGTCGCCGTGTCGCAATAGCGATCGAGAAAGGTGCGCCGCGTCGCTGCGGCCTGCGCCGGATCGACGTCGAATTTCGGTGACAGCTCGGGAAGCCCAAGCTGCAGCGGCGAGTGCATCAGGTCGCCGGAGAACACCGCGTCGTCCTTGCCCTTGCCGACGGCGACCGCGACATGGCCGGGCGTGTGCCCCGGCGTCGGCAGCAGACGGACGTGATCGCCGATCGCGAATCCATCCTTCACGATGTCGGCGCGCTTGGCCTCGACCACCGGCAGCACGCTGTCGGCGAATGGAGGCACCTCGGTCTTGGCGTTCTGCGCCACCCAGTAATCATATTCGCGCTGCGCGAAGACGTAGCGCGCATTCGGAAAGGTCGGCACCCAGCGGCCGTTGTCGAGCCGCGTGTTCCAGCCGACATGATCGGTGTGCAGATGCGTGCACATCACGACGTCGATGTCGTCGACCGACACGCCCGCAGTCGCAAGCGCCCGGATGTAGGTGTCGTCGGTCTTCATGTTCCAGACCCGCCGCGCGCGCGGCTTGTCGTTGCCGATGCAGCTGTCGATCAGGATGGTGTGGTGAGGCGTCCTCACCACGTAGGACTGAAAGCACAGGATCAGCGTGTCCTGCGCATCGAGGGCACCGGCCGCCTGCAGCGCGCTGCGTTCCGCTGCCAGCATCTCCGACGTCAGCTCCGGAAACATCTCGCGCGCCGGCAGGAACGTGGTTTCCTGCTCGATGATGCGATGAATGGTCGTGTCTGCAACCGAGAATGTCAGCGTCACGTCAGCTCCTGTTCGGCGATCAAGCCGCCGGCGGCACCGAGACCTTCACCGATTCCCGCTCCAGCATCTTGTTGTGGAACGCGTCGAGCGTTGGAAACGCCTTGCGCCAGCCGCAATCCGCAAACCGGAAATCGGCATAGCCGAGCACGCAGACGAGTCCGATCGAGACGATGTCGAACGGGCGCGTCATCAAGTCGGGCTGCGCATTGAAGCGCGCCATGCCCATCCAGGCTCTGTTCCAGTGGTCGTCGGACCACGCCTGCCAGCGCAGGCCCTCCGGGCGCACCATCGCCTCGTAGCGGCACAACAGCATCGAATCGAGCATGCCCTGCAGCATCGAATGCTCGCTCTTCACCTTCCAGCGCGAGGGACCCGATGCCGGAATGAGCTTGTTGCCGCCGGCGAGCTCGTCGAGATACTCGACGATCACATAGGAATCCAGGATCACGTCGCCGTTGTCGAGGATCAGCACCGGCAGCTTCTTCAGCGGCGTGATCTTCGAATACTCCTCATTGGCCTGGCCCGGCGTCACCGCTGCGGCCATGAATTCGATCTTGTCGATCAGCCCGAGCTCGATGGCGGCGATGCGCACCTTGCGGGCGAACGGCGAGGCGGGCGAGAAGGTGAGTTTCATCGGTAGTGTCCTCTGGCTGGTCATTCCGGGGCGATGCGAAGCATCGAACCCGGAATCTCGAGATTCCGGGTCTGGCGCTACGCGCCATCCCGGAATGACTCACAAGTCGATATCGCGCCTTACGCCTCAACGATCTCCTGGCGCTGCTCGCCGAGGCGCTCGATGCCGAGCGTGACGACGTCTCCGACATTGAGGAAGGTCGGCGGCTTCATGCCCATGCCGACACCCGGAGGCGTGCCCGTGGTGACGATGTCGCCGGGCAGCAGGGTCATGAACTGCGAGACGTAGGAGATGCACTTCGCCATCGAGAAGATCATCGTCGCGGTGGTGCCGGTCTGGCGGCGCTGGCCGTTGACGTCGAGCCACATCGACAGGTTCTGCACGTCTGGAATCTCGTCCTTGGTGACGAGCCACGGGCCGACCGGGCCGAACGTGTCGTGCGACTTGCCCTTGGTCCACTGGCCAAGCCGCTCGATCTGGAAGTTGCGCTCGGAGACGTCGTTGCAGATCGTGTAGCCGGCGATGTGGTTCAGCGCCTCCGCCTCAGAGACGTATTTGGCGCGGGTGCCGATGATGGCGGCGATCTCGACCTCCCAGTCGAGCTTGGTCGAGCCACGCGGCTTCTCGACCTGATCATAGGGGCCGCACAGCGCGGTGTTGGCCTTGAGGAAGAAGATCGGCTCGGCCGGAATCGGGTTGCCGGTCTCCTTGGCATGGTCGGAGTAATTGAGACCGATCGCCACGAATTTCGAGATGCCGGTGACGGGGGCGCCGAGCCGCGGCTTGCCGGCGACGGCGGGCAGGGAGGCCGGATCGAGCGCGGCGAGCTTCTTCAGGGACTCCGGCGCATAGGCGGCGCCGTCGAGGTCCTTCACATGCGCCGACAGGTCGCGCAACTGGCCGGATGCGTCGATCAGGCCCGGCTTTTCCGCGCCCTTCTCGCCGTAGCGAACAAGCTTCATTGGTTTCTCTCCCTCAATTCCCTGGTATTCCAGAGCCCTGTCATGGAGCATGGCGGGAGGAAATTCAACCTCGCGGGCTATGCGTCGCCGCTGCCCTGTAATGCCTCGAAGCGGAAAGCGGCGCCGTCCCGCCGGATATGGCCGGCATGGAAATGGCCGCCGATCACCAGCGTCTCAGTGTCGGCAAAACGCGAGAACAGCGTCCGCCGGGTCACGATCGCCTGCGCCGGATCGGAATCGACCGTCGAGCTCCAATCGAGATGCGCCATCTGGCAGGGATGATGGGCGACGTCCCCGGTGAGCAGGGCCTGCGCGCCATCCGAGCGGATGTGCAGGCTGACATGACCGGGGCTGTGGCCCGGCGTCGGGATCAGCGTGATCTCGTCGGTGATCACAGCCTCGCTTCCGACCAGCTCCGCACGTCCGGCCGCAACGATCGGCTGCACGGAATCGGCGAAGGTCGCGGTCTCGTCGGCGGCCTCGCCGTGATTGCGCCAATGCTCATATTCGCTGCGGCCGAAGACGTAGCGCGCATTGGCAAAGGTCGGGACCCAGCGGCCGTCGATCAGCCGCGTATTCCATCCGACATGGTCGACATGGAGGTGGGTGCAGATCACCATGTCGATGCTCTCAGGCGGGAGGCCAGCAGCGCTCATCGTCTCCAGGAACGGCGTCGCGCGGTTGTTCCACATTGGCACGCTGCGGCCCTGCTTGTCGTTGCCGAGCCCGGTGTCGACCACGATCCGCATCGTCGGTGTTTCCAGCACCAGGGTGTGGATCGACATCTTCAGCCGGCCTTCATCGGTCGCAAAATCGGGCGCGAGCCAGGACAGCTCGCGGATCGCCTCGGGCGTTGCCTGCGGCAGGATGAAGCGGGTGCCGCCGACAGTCTCCAGCTCGACGAATTTGGTGATCCTGACCCGGCCGATCGTCCAAGACATGCGCGCTTCCTCGTCGTATTCTTGATGCCGGTCACGATGCCGCGTGGCTTATTCCGGCGCAATGGATCAACTGCCCGGAACAAGCGTTGCTGCATTCCGTCCATGAGGAGAACGCCATGCCAGAGCTGACGATATCGCCCGAGAAGGTCGCCTTCCTGATCGAAAAGGCGCGCGAGTTCGACGTCAAGGAGCAGGCGACCGATGAGGAATCCGGCTCGAATGCCGTCGATGACGACATGGTCGACGTGCTCCAGGATAGCGGCGATGATCCTGTGGTGCGCGAGATCACCGGTTTCATCAACGCGATGACCGAGGACGAGCAGACCGATCTCGTCGCCTTGATGCGGCTCGGCCGCGGCGACGGCGATATCGACGAGTGGGACGATCTGCGCCGCGAGGCCGCCGGCCAGCGCGACCGCCACACCGCGCGCTATCTGCTGGGCGAGCCGATGCTGGGCGATCTGCTTGCGGAAGGTCTCGACGCCTTCGGCATCGACTGGACGGAAGGCCGCACCACGGCGGATTCGTCGAGCCCGAGCCAGCGCGACGAGGACGAGACCACGAAGCGGTAGGTCGTTCGGAAAGGTAGAGTCGCTGTATTCATAGCGCGGATGGCAAACAGAACTCACAGCTTTATTAGTTGGATTCGAATTCCTGTTGCGCCGGCACTGCGCTCCCTCGCCCCGCTTGCGGGGAGAGGGTTGGGTGAGGAGAATTCTCCACAGACACCCGCGTTCGCGGGAGAGCCCCCCTCACCCGGATTGCATCTTGCGATGCAATCCGACCTCTCCCCGCAAGCGGGGCGAGGTGAAAGCCCGCGGGGTTGGCGTAGCAGGTTTCCGCGCCAGACCGCCCAAGGAAGTCTGTCTTACAGCGTGCCTGGGAAGGCGCCGCCGTCGAGCAGGATGTTCTGGCCGGTGATGTAGCCGGCCTTGGCGCCGCACAGGAAGGCGCAGGCGAGTCCAAATTCCTCGGGATCGCCGAAGCGACCTGCAGGGTTCGTCTTGGCGCGGTCGGCGAGGATCTGCTCCGGCGTGACACCGCGCTTCTCGGCTTCGCCCTTTGCCGTCGAGAGCAGGCGGTCGGTCTCGAACGGCCCCGGCAGCAGCGCGTTGATGGTGACGTTGTTGATCACGGTCTTGCGCGACAGGCCGGCGACGAAGCCGGTGAGGCCGGCGCGGGCGCCGTTGGAGAGGCCGAGGATGTCGATCGGCGCCTTCACCGCGGCCGAGGTGATGTTGACGATGCGGCCGAATTTGCGCGCCATCATGCCGTCGACGGTCGCCTTGATCAGCTCGATCGGCGTCAGCATGTTGGCGTCGAGCGCCTTGATCCAGTCGTCGCGGGTCCAGTTGCGAAAATCGCCGGGCGGCGGGCCGCCGGCATTGTTGATCAGGATGTCCGGATCCGGGCAGGCCTTCAGCACGGCGGCGCGGCCCTCAGGCGTGGTGATGTCGCCCGCCACTTCCGTCACGGTGACGCCAGGATTGGCAGCGCGGATCTCGGCTGCGGTCTTTGCCAGCACCTCGGCGCCGCGCGCCGTGATCGTGACATGCACGCCCTCATTGGCGAGCGCGATGGCGCAGGCGCGGCCCAAACCCTTGCTGGAGGCGCAGACGATGGCGCGGCGGCCCTTGATCCCGAGATCCACGATTGATCACTCCGATATGTCAGTGAGGCTGGAAGGAAGATGCGCGCATTCTAGCCAACCGCATTGCCGCTGATAAGAGCAGCCGGCCTGTGCCGAATTGCATGGCTCGCCAGGGAGGGGAGAGGCGGCGTCGCCAGGTCGATCAGATGCGCCGTTCCTGCTTCAGCCGATCGATCAGGCTTGCGACCTCCGGAGGCAGCGAGCGGAAGCCGTTTGCGCCTGCGAGCGAGAGCACCGGACGCAGGCGTGAGCCCTCGAGGAAGCGCGGCTGACGCTCGGGTGGAACGATCCTGTCGAACACCAGAACCAGCGTGGTCGCGACCATGCCGGTGCGCACTGCGCCCAGCAGAGCGCCGCCGAGCCGGTCGCCGAAGCCGGCTTCGGAACCGATCGCCTCGTCGAGCAGGATGCGGCCGATCTTGCCCAGCGCCATGCCGATGACGACGAAGGCGGCGAAGAACTGCAGCCAGTTCTGTGCCAGCGGAGTCCCGTGCACGTCGCGCAGTTGCGGGCTCATCGCCGCGACAGCGCCCATCGCCAGCGGCATCGCGAGCAGGTAGGCCAGAATCGTGATGGCGCTGCGCAACAGCCCGGTCGAGAAGCCGCTGTAGACGGAAACCATCAGTGCTGCACAAGCGGCGAGGTCGAAAGCGTTCATGGTTGCTCCGCCGCGGTTGTAGGCCGGGCCCGGTAAACGATTCCGGTTTGCGCTGCTTCAAATCGTCTGTATCAATGCGCTGCAACAAATGAGGAAACTGTGGGAGGGACCATGTCCGACCTGTTCGATGTCAGCCGCGAGGTGATCCTGATCACCGGCGCGAGCCAGGGACTCGGCCGGCAGTTCGCGCGGGTTCTATCGGCGCATGGCGCCGCCGTTGCGCTCGCGGCGCGCCAGACCGGCAAGCTCAAGGCGTTGGAGGAGGAGATCAGGGCGAGGGGTGGTCGCGCCGCCGCGGTCGAGATGGACGTGACGAGCACGGCGTCGATCGCCAGGGGCATGGATGCCGCCGAGGCCGCGCTCGGGCCCGTCACGGTGCTGATCAACAACGCCGGCATCGCGGTAGAGAAGCTCGCGGTCGAGCAGAGCGAGGCGGATTGGGACGCCGTGATCGGCGCCAATCTGAAGGGCGCGTATTTCGCCGCAACCGAAGCGGCGCGGCGCATGACGGCGCGCAAGGCCGGCGGCAACATCATCAACATTGCCTCGGTGCTCGGCTTCAGCGTCGTCAAGTTCATCTCGCCTTATGCGATCTCCAAGGCCGGCGTGGTGCAGGCGACCAAGGCGCTGGCGCTGGAGCTTGCGGCGAGCGGCATCCGCGTCAACGCACTGGCGCCCGGCTATATCGACACCGACATCAATCACGACGTCTGGGAGACGCCTGCGGGCGAGAAGCTGATCAAGCGCATTCCGCAGCGGCGCGTCGGCCATGAGAGCGATCTCGACGGCGCAATCCTGCTGCTGGCGTCCAGCGCCTCGCGCTACATGACCGGCAGCGTCGTCACGGTGGACGGCGGCTTCCTACTGACGTGAGGCTCTGCTGATCCGCAGGTTGATATCCCTCGATGGCAAGCGGACTCAGCCTTTCAGCTCGCTCCTGATCATGTCGGCGGCCTTCTCGCTGATCATGATGGTTGGCGCATTGGTGTTGCCGCCGATCAGGGTCGGCATGATCGAGGCGTCGACCACGCGCAGGCCGGAGAGACCATGCACCTTCAACTTGGGATCGACCACGGCGAGTCGATCGTCGACGCCCATCTTGCAGGTGCCGACAGGATGGTAGACCGTATCGACGCGGGCGCGCAGGACGGCGCGAATGTCGTCGTCGGTCCTGACGTCCGACGTGAACAGGTCGCGCTTGCCGAGGCTGCGCATCGCCGGCGTCTGCATCAGCCGCTGCGTCGTCTTGTAGCCGGCCACCATGGTCTCGAGATCGTCGGCCTCGCCCAGGAAGCTGGGATCGATCAGCGGCGCGGCGAGCGGATCGGCATTCCTCAAACCGACCGTGCCGCGGCTCTTCGGTCGCAGCAGACAGAAATGGCAGGAGAAGCCGTTGCCATGGCGCTTGCGGCCGTGATCGTCGGTGACGGCCATGCCGAAATGCAGCTGGATGTCGGGGATGTCGAGATCAGGCCGCGTCTTCAGGAAGCCGCCGCATTCGGCGAAGTTCGAGGTCAGGACGCCGCGGCGCTCGCGGCGATATTGGCCGATGCCCGCCAGCAGCCGACGCAGGCCTTTCGGCGACAGGGAAGAGAAGTTGGGGTTGTCGGAGGTGTAGGCGAAGATGAAATCCGGATGATCCTGCAGGTTCTGTCCGACACCCGGCAGATGGTGGACGCTGGCGATGCCGAGCCGCGCCAGTGCAGTTGCGTCGCCGATGCCTGACAGCATCAGCAATTGCGGGGTCTGGAACGCGCCGGAGGCGAGGATCACTTCGCGCCGGCAGCGGATCTCCTTGACCTCCTTGCCCTGGCGATACTTCACGCCGACCGCGCGCTTGCCCTCGAACAGGATCATCGAGGCATGCGCCGAGGTCTCGACTCGCAGGTTGCTGCGGTTGCCGAGATGCGGCTGGATGTAGGCCCGTGCCGCGCTCCAGCGCTCGCCATTGGCTTGCGTGACTTGATAGAGCCCGAGCCCTTCCTGCGTCTCGGCATTGAAGTCGTCGCGGATCGGAAACTGCGCTTCGCGCGCGGCCTGGAGGAAAATCTCGTGCACAGGATTGTCGGTCCGCAGCCGGTTGACGGGCAGCGGTCCCGATCGGCCATGATACTCGCCGTCGAACTCGGCATTGTTCTCGGAGCGCTTGAAGTAGGGCAGCACGTCGTCATACGACCATCCGGTGTTGCCGAGGGAAGCCCAATGATCGTAGTCGGCGCGGTGGCCGCGGATGTAGACCATGGCGTTGATCGCCGAGGAGCCGCCGAGCCCGCGGCCGCGCGGCTGATAGCCGCTGCGCCCGTCGAGGCCCTTCTGCGGCACCGTGGTGAAGGACCAGTTGTTGACGGGCCCCGCGACCATCAGGAACAGCATGTAGGGCGTGGTCACGATCCAGTTGTCGTTGCGTCCCCCGGCGTCGAGCAGCGCCACGGATGTCGCCGGATCTTCCGACAAGCGGCCAGCAACCGTTGCGCCGCCGCTGCCGCCGCCCACGACGATGAAATCGACCTCGTCCGTCACGCATCTCTCCCTGATGTTGTCTTGCTTGTTGTTTGAATGTCATTCCAAGGGCGGCGCCGCGCACAGCTGGCGAAACCATTGGGTTAGGCTTGCACCCCATCATCTCGGGGGCCGGGTTCGCACTTTGCGCGCCCCGGAATGACGATTGGTGTGGCTAGGACAGGAATCGCAGCAGCTTTTCGATTCGGGCGATGCTGGCGCCGTAGGGAGGATAGAGGTCCTTCATGCGGTTGAAGGGAGAGCGGTAGAATACCGGCTTCAGCTTGCTGAAGCTGTTGAAGCCCCATTCGCCGTGATAGTGGCCGGTGCCGGAGGCGCCGACGCCGCCCATCGGCTGGTTCATCTGCGCAAAATGCAGCAGGCAGTCGTTGATGGTGACGCCGCCGGAGACGGTGCGCGCCAGCACCGTATCACGGGCCGCAGCGTCAGTGCCGAACCAGTACAGCGCGAGCGGCCGGTCGTGGGCGTTGATGTGGCGGATCACCTCGTCGGACTGGCGATAGGTCATGATGGGCAGCAGGGGACCGAAGATCTCCTCCTGCATGATCGCCATGTCCGGGGTTGCACCGACCACGACGGTCGGTGGAAATTTCCGCAGCTTCTTCCAGGCCGGATCTTCCGGACTGGTCGTGCTCAGCGTCTTGGCGCCGCGCGCGATCGCGTCGCGCAGCAATCCTTCCAGCCGGGCATAGTGCCGCTCGGAGATGATCGACGTGTAGTCGGCATTGGCCGGGTTGGTGCCGAACATCTGCAGCATCTGCCGGTGCAGCTTGCCCGCGAATGCGTCCGCGTGCTGTTCGGGCACGAACACGTAGTCCGGCGCGATGCAGGTCTGGCCGGCGTTGAGCAGCTTGGCATAGGCGATCCGCTCCGCGGCTTCGTCGATGTTGGCGGAGACGTCGACGATGGTCGGTGACTTGCCGCCGAGCTCGAGCGTCACCGGGGTCAAGTTGCGCCCGGCGGCCTCAGCGACGATGCGGCCGACGCGGGTCGAGCCGGTGAAGACGAGATGATCGAACGGCAGCGCCGCAAAGGCCTCCGCGATGCCGTTGTTGATGCCGGTGACGGTGAGCTGGGCCGGGTCGAAATTCGCCGCGATCAGCTCCTTGAGCAGCGCCGAGAAGTGCGGCGTCAGCTCGCTCGGCTTGATCATGACCCGGTTGCCGGCGGCGAGCGCGCCGATTGCCGGCGCCAGCGTCAGCTGCAACGGGTAGTTCCACGGCGCGATGATGCCGACCACGCCGAGCGGCTGCGGAATCAGGCGGTTGCGCGCCGGCCAGAACTGCAGCGCGGTGGCGATGCGCCGCGGCGCCATCCAGCGCGGCAGCACCTTGAGCGTGTGCCTGATCTCGGCCTGCAGGAACAGCGTTTCGGCAATCGTGGTCTCGACGGCGCAGCGGTGGCCGAAATCGGCCGAGATCGCCTGCTCCAGGCGCTTCTCGTTGTCCGACAGCATCGCTCGCAGCCGCTTCAGGCCGTCGAGCCGCGCCGCGAGGGCGGGTGGAGGCGCATTGCGGGAGGCCTCGACCTGCGCCTGGAACGCGTCGTCGAGCGCCGAGAGGGCTGGGCTCTTCAGGGACTGGTCCATGGACGTCTCCTCGCGTGTACCGCGGCCGCGTGCAGGGCCGTCATTCTGGTTGGCGTAAAGCTGCCGCGTTGCGGAACCCTTGGCAAGCACGGCATCGGTTTTGCGCCGCCTGGCGATAGCGTAGAGCCAAGCCGTTTGGCGGGTGTGTGGTTCGTCGATCCCTGCCGCCGCCCTTCGAGGAACTTTGTCGTTGTTCCCAGCCTGGGCCGTGCGCCTCATGCTGGCGGGCAAACAGGCCGATCTCATAAGAGATTGGATTATCGATGTAATTCGAGCAACGAGGCTCGTAGCGGGCGGTGTCACAATCCGGCAAAAAAACTTGCGGAAAGCCCTTTCCAAACCGGCCTCGCATTGGTACATACCGCCCGCACCCGATGGCCGACCCGGCCGGCGGGCTCAAGCCTTCTCAGGAAGCCTTTGGGATGGATCGGCAGCGCCTCAGGCGTCTGCCAGGACCGCCCCGTGCTTCTCTGAAGGTGACGCACAAGTTAACGCGGGGTGGAGCAGCCCGGTAGCTCGTCAGGCTCATAACCTGAAGGTCATAGGTTCAAATCCTATCCCCGCAACCAAGTTAAGATGCTGAGTAATCAGCGTTAATTTGAAGGCCGCTCCGAGAGGGGCGGCCTTTTCATTTATGAGAATCGCCACCGAGTCGCCACGACGTATCAAGCCTCTTATGGCCATATTGGAACCATGGTCACAGCTTCTCAAACAGCGAACGCCACTCTGCTATCCGGCGGTGGCCCCGTTGCCGCGCTCGATACCTTCCTGGTAACCGTTGCTTTTACCCTACTTGGGCTGCAACCCCTGAACAGTCCTCGCTACGTCTCACGAGCGGACTTTCGAGGGCGCCGGCCGAACCGGTCCCGGCGGACGCAACTGGCAACGTCCAGAATACTTGGTGTTCATGGCGTTATGCTCACGAGCTGCGACTGCGTATCGGTACAATGAAGCGGCTTAGCGTTGACTCGCCCGCGAATGGACTGAGGTAGATGGCTTACTTCGAAGTTCTTCCTAGCGGCACGCGCACGCCGTCCGAGGCAGCATCCAAAGCTTATCTGCTCATGGACAATTGGGACGACTGGTTCAAATACTCAACGCTTTATTCTCTTGTGATCTTTGATGAAGACGGAGAAAGACATTCGGTGGGAGGCGTTAAGATCGGGCAATTTGCAATGGCGGACGGCCAGCGAAGGCCGGACATGCCAGAAACATTTAACTCTTTGGATGAGCGCTTCTTTTCACTGGGGCAGGACGACAGCTACTACGATTACCTGAATCGGCTTGGAGGACCAACGCGGGATCGAGTACTTCGCGGGCTACGGGACTTGGCCTTGGACAATGACCTTTTCGAGCGCGCGGTAAACGAAGATGTTACCGGGACTTCGCTCCTGAGATCTGTGGCTCGATCAACCGTCACCGGGCAGTTTCATCGTATGGCTTTGGGCGGCGTTCGATTGACGGACTACGAGTTCAGCTACACCGCGCGGCAGCACACAAGGCGCAGTAACCCACTCACGCTCAGCTTTAAGGTCACGCCCGAGTCATTCCCTCCAACGAACGTGCATGTCCTGATCGGGCGTAATGGCGTGGGCAAAACGACCCTGCTTAACGACATGGCACGAGCGATCGTAGACGAGCAGACCGAGGCGGACGCGGTCGGAGCATTCACCGCGCAGGTAGACGGGTTCAACGACCGGCTGTTCACGAGCTTAGTCTCCGTCACCTTCAGCGCGTTCGACCCGTTTGAGCCATTGCCGACCCGTCAGAACAAGTCTGAAGGAGTGCAGTATGCTTATATCGGGCTTAAGCACGTGGGTCCTGGCAAGGATGGCAAGCCGAGACCGCCTAAGAGCCCAGACGCACTTTCAACTGACTTCGGCAACAGTGTGCTGATTTGTCGTCAAGGAGCTAAGGCCGGCCGCTGGCGACGTGCTCTTGAGATGCTGCAAGCTGATCCAATCTTTAAAGATACGGATGTCTCCAGCCTCGCGCGCTCGGGGGTGCAGGCCGAAGAGATAAAGGTGGAGGCCCGCCGGCTGTTCAAGAAGTTGAGCTCCGGGCACAAGATCGTGCTTCTCACCGTCACGCGCCTCGTGGAGACAGTCGAGGAGAAAACTCTCGTTCTGCTGGACGAACCCGAAGCGCATCTCCATCCGCCACTGCTCTCCGCGTTCGTTCGGGCTCTCTCGGACCTCCTTATCAACAGGAACGGCGTTGCAGTTGTCGCAACCCACTCGCCAGTGGTGTTGCAAGAGGTACCACAGAGCTGCGTCTGGAAAATCAGGCGGACGGGTATTCGGTCGGTCGCTGAAAGACCTGAGGTGCAAACGTTCGGGGAGAACGTTGGCTTACTCACTCGGGAAGTGTTTGGTCTTGAGGTCACCCAGTCTGGATTTCATAAGATGCTACGGGACGCGGTTGCTGAACGTCCAAACTACGACCGCATCGTTCGTCTGTTCAACGACGAGCTCGGAGACGAGGCGAGGGCCATCGTTCAAGGTTTGCTGGCGGCTCGTGACGGCCAAGAAGACGAGGACGTTTGATGTGGCCGCTTGAGCGACCTACTCATTCGGCGCGGTCAACTTTCACTACTTGCATCAGCCGCGTTCGAAACGCAGGCTTGGCGGCTCGCCTTAGTGCGGCGACGCAGGCGGTCGTTAACGCATCGCGCGAGTTTGATCGAGCGGCACAGCGCGGCAGGATTCACCAAATCAAGACGCACGAAGTGGTCGCTCCTGACGTCACTGTCGAGGAGATGGAGAAGGTCTACACGCAGCGCATGGCGAAGACGGGAGCACCCGGCAGGGACATCTATGACGAGATTTTTTCGGCATCGCCGCAAGGACGGTGTCCGCTATGTACGCAAAGGTCCGTCACAACGCTCGACCATCACTTGCCCAAGGCTCGTTTTCCGGCGCTTGCGGTCGCTCCGTTAAACCTAGTTCCAGCCTGCTCCGACTGCAACAAGGCTAAGCTGGTTGCAGTCCCGACCAGGGCCGAGGAGGTTGGGCTTCATCCATACTACGATAACCTGGGCGACGATGTTTGGCTCAAAGCGCAGGTGATCGAGCGTCGGCCTACGGCAGTAAAATTCAAGGTCGTGGCGCCCGCCGCATGGGATGCCGTTCTGTCGGCCAGGGTTTTACATCATTTCCGAGCCCTTGGCCTCGCCTCGCTATTTGCGTCGGAGGCGGCGGAAGAGCTCATCAACATCCGACATCAACTCACGACGTTGAGGGCCGCTGATCCGGTAAATGGGGTCCGGCGGGAGCTGCGTCGGCGGGCGGAAAGTTGTGCGGCGGCTCGCCCGAATGGTTGGCGAACTGCCGCCTACAGAGCCTGGTGCGAATGTGATTGGTTCTGCGATGGCGGATTCCAGCCCGCCGGTTAACCCGCTCGAAGACCGTTTCGGCGTAGCTCTCTATTGTTTCGCAGTAGCACGATGAGTCGGCTTTTCTTTCTTGTCAATTGGTCCAATAAGATACGGGTTGGATTCTGGTAGATATCGGTTCGCCGGGCAGAAACTCTTGGGGGCTGTAGTGAAGGATGGCGCGATACCGACCTCACGATTCTCCTTCCCGCAAGTAGGAAGCTTCCTCAAAGTCCGCGGCAAGAGCTGGATTGTGGAAGGCGCCGAGAGGAGGGGGACCGTCGACGTTGTCACCCTCATCTCATGCGAGGATGATTCGCAGGGCGAGGCGATCGAGCTGGCCTATGCGGCGGAGCTGCGGCCGGAGATCCTCGATCCCAACGACTGGTCGCCGCTGCTCACCAGCGGCTTTGAGGGCCCGCAGCGGCTCGGCGCTTACTTGCGCTCGACGGAATGGCGGACGGCCACCGCCGCCGACCGCAAGCTGTTCCAGGCGCCGTTCCGCGCCGGCATCCGGCTGGAATCCTACCAGCTGTTGCCGCTCGCCAAGGCGCTGGAGCTGCCGCGCGTCAATCTCTTGATCGGCGACGATGTCGGCCTCGGCAAGACAGTCGAGGCCGGACTGATCGTGCGCGAGCTCCTGCTGCGGCGCCGCGTCGACACCATCCTGGTCGCAGCCCCCGCATCGATGCTGCTGCAATGGCAGGATGAGCTGGCGCAGAAGTTCGGCCTCGATTTCACGATCGTGGACCGCGAGCATCTCCTGGAGACGCGGCGCACGAGGGGCTTCTCGGCCAATCCCTGGAGCGTCGGGTCGCGCTTCATCGTCTCGCACAGCGTGCTCTCCGACGAGACCTATACCAGCGGGCTGCGCGAGCTGCTGGCGCCGTTCCGCGCGGGCTCGATGTTCATCCTCGACGAGGCGCACCACGCCGCGCCGTCATCGGGCGCCGCCTGGGCGGTCGAGAGCCAGATGACCAAGGCGGTGCGCGACATCGCCGCGCTGTTCGAGCATCGCCTGTTCCTGTCGGCGACGCCGCACAACGGCCATTCCAATTCGTTCGCGACCCTGCTGGAGATCCTCGATCCGCAGCGTTTCACCCGCGGCATCGCGGTCGAGGCCAGGGATCTGGAGCCGGTCATGGTGCGCCGGCTCAAGGAGGATCTGCGCCGGCTCGGCCACGCCTTTCCCGCGCGCATCGTCGAGCCCATCGCCATCTCCGGCTTGGCCGCGGATGCGCCCGAGCTGCGGCTCGCCCTCATGCTCGACGAGTACAGCCAGTCGTCGACCGGTGGCAGCAGGGCGCGCTTCCTGTTCGCCAATCTGCAGCAGCGTCTATTCTCCTCGATCGCAGCGTTCCACCGCACGCTGACGACGCATCGGCGCAGCCTCGCCCGGAAGAGCGAGGAGCTTGCCTCCGACACGCCCGAGACCACAAGCGAGACCACGCCCGAGCTGATCGAGGACAACGAGGACATCGAGGTCGCAACCCATCACGCCCGCAGCGAGCTCGGCGATCTCAACGCCGCCATCGCCCATGTCGACCGCATGCTGGCCATCAGCGCCGCCGCGCGCGACGAGCCCGATGCCCGTGTCGCGGCGATGCTCGACTGGATTGAAGAGCATATGCTCGACGACAGCTATGCCTGGCAGGACCGCCGGCTGATCCTGTTCACCGAATGGGAGGACACCCGCCGCTGGTTGGTCGAGCGGCTCAAGGAAGGCCTGTTGCAGCGCAGCCTCGGCCGCGTCGATCTCGACGGCCGCATCCTCAACTTCACCGGCCAGACCAGCCTCGCCGAGCGCGACCGCATCAAGATCGCCTTCAATGCCCCGTTCGACAAGGAGCCGGTGCGCATCCTCGTCTGCACCGATGCCGCGCGCGAGGGCCTCAATCTGCAGGCCCGCTGTCACGATCTCATCCATGTCGATCTGCCCTGGAATCCGTCGCGCCTCGAACAGCGCAACGGTCGCATCGACCGCAAGTTGCAGCCGTCGAAGACCGTCACCTGCCGCTACTTCGTCTACACCCAGCGCGAGGAGGATCGCGTGCTGGATGCGCTGGTGCGCAAGACCGAGGTGATCCGCCAGCAGCTCGGCGCCTCCGGCGAGGTTCTGCGCCAGACCATCGAGACCACGCTCAACCGCCAGGGCATCCGCCGCGGCGATGCGGCGAAGCTCGCCGACAGCATCAGCGGCGCCACGTCGGAGCGCACAGGCATTGCCGCGCGCGAGCTGGATGACGACGCCGACCGCCGCGTAGCCCGCCTGAAGCTGGAGGAGGAGCGCCTGCAGCGCGCGCTCGAAAACGCCAGGAAGCGCGTCGGCGTCGACGGCGCCGACATCCGCCACGTCATCGAGGTCGCGCTCAAGGATGATGGCGCGGCGCTGCAGCCGGGCCGCTTCAGCGTGCCCGAGGCCGTGCTGCTCGATCCGGACACCCCGCACTTTGCCAAGGACCCGAGCTGGGCCTCGCTGTTCGACGAGCTGCGGCCGGGCCGCCCGGCGACACAGAAGGACCGCGCGCGCTGGCGGCGCGACACGCCGGTGCGCGGCCTCGTCTTCGCGCCGCCGCTCGTCAAAGAGGGCGAGCCGGAGCCGCAGGACGTGGTCCAGCTCCATCTCGAACATCGTCTCGTCAAGCGGCTGCTGTCGCGCTTCGTCAGCCAGGGTTTTCAGACCCGCCTCGGGCGGGTCACCGCGATCGTCTCCTCCGGCGCGCAGCCGCGCGTGGTGCTGCTCGGCCGGCTCTGTCTGTTCGGCCCGGGCGCCCGCCGCCTGCATGAGGAGATCATTCCGGTCACGGCCGCCTGGCGCGACACACGCCGCGACGACAGCCCGCTGGTGCCCTTTGCCGAGACCGGCGAGGTCACCACCATCCAGCAGCTCGATGAAGCGCTGCGCCGCGGCGTCTCGCCCGCGACCGGCGTGCTCGATCGTCTGGGCCAGATGGTCGAACGCGACATCGCCGACCTCCGTCCCCATATCGAGGCGCGCGCCGAGGCCTCCGAACAATCAGCCGTCGCTGATCTCGTCGAAAACGGCCGGCGCGAGGCCGAGGCGCTGGCGGCGCTGCTGCAACGCCAGATCGACCGCGTGCGCGAGGCCATGCACACGAAGACATTGCCGCAAGCGCCCGCGCAGATGGATCTGTTCGGCCCGAGCGACGACGACATCCGCAAGCAGCATGAGCGCGAGCTGCGCCAGTTCGAGGCCGACCGCCGCTCCTGGGACGGCAAGCTGCTGCGGCTGCAGCAGGAGCTGGACAGCGAACCTGAGAAAGTCCGCCAGGGCTATGAGGTGCAGGCGCGCCGGCTGGAGCCGGTCGGCCTCGTCTATCTCTGGCCGGCGACGAACTGAGCATAACCATGACCTTTCATTCCCAACAGGACGAAACCTCGGAGTGGCTGAACTATCTGCAGCCCGAAGGCCTGGTCGTCGGCGCCAACGTACTGCGCGAGACCGGCGTCACCCCGATCCGCCAGACCCCGCTCGACACCGAGACGGCGGCGCGCGCGCTACATCTCGATTCCGAGGCGCCGCGCGAGCAGGACCGGCTGTTCGAGCTGCACGATGCGTGGGGCTTCTTCGAGCAGGTGCTCGACTGGCCGGCGAAGCTCGTCGCCGGCAGCCCGGGCGGCCCCGCTGTCGATCCGGCGCTGACCGTGACGGTCCCGGAGCACGAGACCCTGCTGTCACCAGGCTACGCGCTGCTGTGGAACGGCGCGGCGCCCGAGGGCATTCCGGCGCAGGCGCTGGTTATGCTGCATTCAGATCTCGAAGCTGAGCGCCCTAATCAGTTCGCCCCGGGCGAATGGCATGCATCCCCGCATCAGCGGCTGGAGCGGCTGTTGCGCGAGAGCAATGTCGGCGTCGGCATTCTCATCACACGCAATGCGCTGCGGCTGATCTATGCGCCGCGCGGCGAAACCGCGGGCTGGCTCACCTGGCCGCTGGCCGCGCTCGGCCGCGTCGAGGGCCGGCCGATGCTGGCGGGCCTGAAGCTCTGCCTCGGCCGCAACGCCTTCTTCACCGGCGCGCCGGAGCATCGGCTGCGCAAGCTGCTGGAGGCCTCGCGCGAGGCGCAGAACGCCGTCTCCGAAAAACTCTCCGGCCAGGTGCTCGGCGCGCTCTATGAGCTGTTGCGCGGCCTGCATCGCGCCGCACCCGAGAGAATCGAGGCGCTCGCGTCCAGCGATCCGCACCATCTCTATGAGGGCCTGCTCACGCTCTTGATGCGGCTCGTGTTCCTGCTCTATGCGGAGGATCGCGACCTGCTGCCGTCGTCGACCGATCCACAGCTGAAGCGGCTCTGGGACACCGGCTATTCGATCAAGACGCTGTATGCGCGCCTGCTGGTCGACGAGGCGCTCAACCCGGACACGATGGACGAGCGCCGCGGCGGCTGGGGACAGTGGCTTGCGGTCTTCAGGCTGATCCATGGCGGCCACCCGCATTGGGTGACGGGGCGCGGCGGCAAGCTGTTCGATCCCGACGCCTTTCCGTTTCTCGAAGGCCGCGTCCGCGGCAGCGCCCCTAGCGAGGCGGCGATCCTGCCGGTCTCCGACGGCACCATCCTGCGCATCCTCCACGGCCTGATGACCATCGAGGGCAGGGGCCTGTCGGGCGAGCGGATCCGCGAGCGGCTGTCCTATCGCTCGCTCGATGTCGAATCGATCGGCTCGGTCTACGAGACCGTGATGGGGTTTACGACGTGCCCCGCAACCGAGCGCATGATCGCGCTGCGCGATGAGAAGAAGCTGCCGAACTTCATCGGGCTCGACACATTGCTGGCCGAGAAGCCGGGCGACCGGCAGAAATGGCTGAAGGAGCTCGGCATCAAGCTCTCGGCCAAGCAGGCCAAGGGCGTGAAGGACGCGCACGATATCGCCGCGCTGATCGAGGCGTTCGGCGCGCTGGTCGATGAGCGCGCCTCGCCCAAGGCAGCCCCGATCGGCGAGGGGGCGCCCTATCTGCAGCCGACCGAGGAACGCCGCCGCTCCGGCTCGCACTACACGCCGCGCTCCCTCACCGAGCCGATCGTCCGCCACGCGCTGGAGCCGGCCTTCACGCGGCTCGGCCCTGACGCCTCGCCGGAAGCGGTGCTGTCGCTGAAGGTATGTGATCCCGCCTGCGGCTCCGGCGCCTTCCTGGTCGAAGCCTGTCGGCAGATCGGTGCCCGGCTGGAGCAGGCCTGGAACATGTACGGTGCCGAGAAGCCGAAGATCCCGCCGGATGAGGACGAGGCATTGCATGCGCGGCGCCTGGTGGCGCAGAAATGCCTCTACGGTGTCGACCGCAATCCGATGGCGGTCGATCTCGCCCGGCTGTCGCTGTGGCTGGCCACGCTCGCCCGGGATCACGAGTTCACGTTTCTGGATCACGCGCTCAAGGCGGGCGACAGTCTGGTCGGGCTGACGCGGGCGCAGATCCAGGCCGTGCATTGGGATCCGTCCAAGCCGGGCCTGCCGCTGTTCCGAGAGATGATCGAGAAGGCGGTAGGACGTGCGCTGGAAGGGCGTGAGGCGATCCGCAATGCGGATGATGGCGTGCTGATCACAGCGCAGGCGGCACGCTATTTGCGAGTCGTAGATGCGAGCGAGCCTGCGCGCGTCGTGGGCGACGCAGTCATCGCCGCACACTTCTCGGCTGACAAGGCCAAAGCCCGCGAGCAGGAGCGCCAGACGGTCGAAAGCTGGGTCGCGTCGCAACCTGCAAAATGGAGTCTGCTACGAGGCAAGGGAGATGCCTGCTGGTGTGAACAAGGGTGGCGGCCGTTCCACTGGGAGATCGAATTCCCCGAAGTTTTTGTCCGAGACTGCCCCGGGTTCGATGCAGTCGTTGGGAACCCACCGTTCGCCGGAAAGAACACGATCGCCGCGGCTTCTGGGCCAGAATATCTGCCTTGGCTACAAATCTTGCATGAGGGGGCGCACGGCAATGCCGACCTCGTAGCGCATTTTTTCCGCCGGGCCTTCTCGCTGCTGTGCGAGGGTGGCGCCTTTGGTCTGATCGCAACTAACACGATTGGCCAAGGCGACACGCGTGCAACAGGCCTGGCAGCGATTTTGAATAGAGGGGGCCATATTTATCGAGCGACAAAGCGCTACCAATGGCCAAACGAGGGGGCCTCAGTCGTCGTTTCAATTGTTCACGTGTTGCGGGGTGCTGCGCTGCCAGTCAGCTCGAATTTAGATGGTCGGAATGTGTCAAAGATTTCATCATTCTTGAGACCAAACGAAATCGAGGAAATTCCTCCCGCTCTGGCAACGAATCTGAACATCGCATTCGCGGGAGAAGAGCCGGGCTCTGATCTGTTTTTGTTTTCTGATAAGGCAGGTGCCCAGCCGATGGCAGTTGCAGAACGATTGCTACAAGACACCTGGAATCAGGAAGTGATCAAAGGGTATCTGGGGGCAGATGAAATAAACGACAGCCCAACGCATTCCGCTTATCGCTATGCCATTACGTTTGGCGACTTGCCGCTCCGACGATCTACAAGAGAAGAATGGAATTCAGGCTTTCAGCAGGGCGCGAAAGTAGTTTCCGGAGAAGTGGTGAGTCCAGAGTATGAGGGGCGCGTGGCTCAAGATTGGCCAAACGTGCTGGATTGCTTGATCCCAAGGCGGACGAAGGCAAAAGGTAAGTGGTGGCAATATCGCAGGCAAAGTAAGAACCTTAAGCTCGCTACCAAGCATCTGCATTCAGTATTTTGTGTCGGTAGGAGTGCTACGCCTCATCTCGCGTTCGCCAGGGTCGTGAATGATCATGTCTTTGCGAAGACGTTGGCCGTGTTTTCTTTTTTTGGTCTCGCTCCCTTCGCTGTCCTTCAATCTCGGGTGCACGAGGTCTGGACCCGCTTTTTCTCGTCCTCGATGAAGGACGACTTGCGGTACGCACCCTCTGACTGCTTTGAGACGTTTCCTTTTCCGACTAATTTCGAAAACGATGCCACCCTCGAAGACACCGGTCGGGCTTACCACGATCACCGCGCGGCTCTGATGGTTGCGGCGAATGAGGGCATGACCAAGACCTACAATCGCTTCCACAAAGCTGATGAGCGGAGCGAACCGATCGTACGCCTACGAGAGTTGCATGACGAAATGGACTGCGCCGTCTTGCGCGCCTATGGCTGGGACGATCTGGCCGCCGAATTGCGGCCCGTCTTCCTGACTGAGAAGACCGAGGACGACCACACCTATCAGGGCCGCTACTTCTGGTCTGCGGATCAGCGCGACCGCGTGCTGGCGCGACTGCTGGCGCTGAACGCCGAGCAGCATAGGGAGGAGGTGGCGGCGGGTCGAGCGCCAGCTGCAAGGGAGAAGGATGACGGCGCGGGCGGGATGGAAGACGAAGATTCCGGCCCGCTGTTCGATCGCGATTGAGCCCGCAGGCGGGCTAAACCGCTGATTGCCATCGGCGGCCGGGATGATAAGGCTTGCAGATCCAAACCGTTGCTTGAGACTTTGGGGGACGCATGACCACAGCGGAGCCGACGCCGCCACAGGAGGAGCCGACGGATCGGCTCGCGGGCCTGCCGAAGCCGACGACGCCGGTGGCGGTGCGCGAGCGGCTGGTCGATCTCCTGCGCCGCGATCTGGTCGGGCCGCATCCCGATCTTGATCCTGACCTCGCGCGCGAGGTGATCGCCGGAGTCGCGCCCGCGACCTGGTATCTGACCGGCTTTCTCGGGCCCAAGCGCGACACCGGCGCGGCTCAGGCGCGGGCGAGCGGCGATGCCGAAATCGCTGCGGAGCAGGCAGCCGAGGATCTGCTTGACGCCCAGCGCGGCAGCGAGAGTCTGTCGGAGGTGACGCAAGGCAAGGGCGTCGCCCCGGACGAGGGGCAGCCGGAGTCGCCGCCGGTGCGCTCGTTCCAGCCGTCCTCGATCGGGCTCACCGTGCTGCTGCCGCGCGACGCCAGGCACCTGCAGGCGCGGGTGAGCTGGGGCGACTATGTCACCGAGCCCCGGCTGGATGACGCCGTGTTTCTCGAAGCTGCGCGCGAGATCGCTGAGGCGCGGGGCGATGTTCCGAAAGCGCCATCGCGGCAGACCTTGGACTGGCGCCGCATTCCGCGCGAGGAAACCCTGGAGATCACCATCCGGCGCGAGGATGTGCCGCAGCGGATCGTCATCCCCGACAGCGCCGCGCCGATGGCGATCGGCGGCGGGCTCGAGCTCGTGGTATCAGCGCGTGAGATCGAGACGGCCGATATCGACGGCGTCAAGCGCGAGCTGCTCGCGGTTTCGGTGTTTCTGGTCAATGCCCGGCCGCACACCATCCGCTTCCGTGACATCGCGTTCTGCTTCCAGGCGAGGTTGCAGCTCGATTTCGCCGCAGGTTTCGAGCGCCGCGACGACCGCGCCTCCTACGACTCCGACGAGGCCGACGAGCGGCTGGCCGACCTGCATTACCACGACGTCTGCTCCTATGCGGTCGGCCACAACACGTCAGGCGACTGGAGCGCGCCGGACGGCGAGCGCCGCGTGACCACCGTGTTCACCAATCCGCTGCCGATGCAGGAGGTCGAGAAGCTCGGCGCCGATATCGACCTTGCCGGTGTCGAGCGTTCGATGGCCGCGCTGGCCAAGGCGGCAGACGATGCCGGCACGTTGCAGGCGGCTCTCTCTGGCCTTTCGATCGCCTACGAAGCCTGGGCGAGAGAGCAGGCCGATCTCGTCGCCGGCATCGACGGCAAGCGTCGTCGCGAGGTCGCGAACAAATGCCTGGACGACATTGCGATCGCCCGCGGGCGCATCGCTTCCGGACTGGCGCGGCTGCAGAGCGATCCGCTCAGCCGCGAGGCCTTCGGCATCATGAACCGGGTGATGGAGCGCGCCAACCGGCAGCGCAGCGCCGCCAACAACAAGAAGCCGTTGGACCAGCAGAAGGCGCCGACATGGCGCCTGTTCCAGCTTGCCTTCATCCTGCTCAACCTCGACGGCCTCGTTGATCCCGTTCATGCCGACCGGCCGATCGTGGATCTGCTGTTCTTCCCGACCGGCGGCGGCAAGACCGAGGCCTATCTCGGCCTCGCTGCCTTCGCGATCG